>URYA01000099.1 GCA_900551975.1 uncultured Collinsella sp.
GCGGTGCCGCCCTGGATACGCGCAAGGGGAATCTCGACATCACGGTAGCCCGCCATGCTAATGGAAATGCCGCCGTTAAAGTCGTACGCGTCGAGAAGCGTTGCCTCGTCCACGTAGCCTTCCGAAAGAGGGGCGATCTCAAAGATGGCCGTGCCTTCGTCATCGGTTGTGGCGGTGAGCTGTTTGCCCGCGGCATAGCGCGACGTCAGCGTAACCTGGGCACCCGCGATGGGCGTATTCTTGTTGGCGACGTCGACCACGACCACACCAAACATGGTGCGCGAGAGAACGAGCACCCTGAAGGGGTCTTCTTCGTCGGCATAGGCCTCGGTGGGGGCGAATGGCAGTATGAAGGCGTTTGCGCTTCCCGGCACGCGCGGCAACATAATGCTCGCCAGTGAGGACGCTCCGGCAACAAGTAACGAACGGCGATCAAGCATCTTTGGCTCCCATCCCGCAGGTATCGGTGGAAATAATCCAATTTTGCGAGAAGGCATCCTGTCACGGTAGTGCCGTCCGAGGGTCAAAATGTCCAATTTGAGCGAGCGAAGCGCCGGGGCTCCGGGGCGTACGTGCCGCGCTAGGCAGTCTGGCTGCTAACGCAGCATATGCGCGACCAGCTCAGTGCGCGTGCCGATGCCAAGCTTTGCATACACACTGGATAGGCGGTTTTTGACAGTGCCCGGCGATACTCCCATATGGCGTGCGATTTCGGCGTTGGTCCATCCGCGGCAGGCGAGCATGGCCATGGTGAATTCCGTGGTCGTTAGATCGTCGGCCACGTCCTCGCCCGAATCGGGGTTGTGGATGCGCCGCCAGCCGTAGCTGAAGTGGTACGTGATCTCGATGATGCGCGCGAAGTCGTCAGGGTATTGCGTTTTTAGGCATGCCTCGATGAGCCCCTGTAAAAGGCCGTGGTGCTCGCCAATGAGCTCGATAAGGCCGTCGGGACGCGCAATGTCCCAAGTGGCTCCAAAATGCGCTTTTGCGGCGTCGACGTCTTTGAGACTCATGCATGCCATGGAAGCTGCCAGGTGCAGGAACAGTTCCGAGATGGGATAACTTCCCTGTTTCATGATCAGGGCATTTTCCGCCATGCCTAGGCTGCGGCCGTATTCGCCGCGCAGATACAAGGCGTGCGCCATCACGTAGCTGGCGAACAGGCGCAGGCCTTCGGGTAGATGCGCCGCAAGCGGATAAAACTCTTCGGCAGAATACGGGGAAGGCAAGTGCAGCAGGACACTCGCGGCCGAGGCGAACAGGATATGCGTAGCGTGGATGGCGGGCGATTCCTCGTCGGCCGGCGTATCGAGGATGCCCGCAAGACAACGGCGGGCGTCGGCGATACGGTTGAGCGACAGGCTGGCATATCCGCAGATAAAGCATGCGGAATAGCGCAATGCGGGGTCGGTGGCGTCAAGATAGGGGCGCGCCGTCTTGGCAGCGAGGGCGGCCTGTCCGCGAAAGTACAGCGCTTCTGCCGTGGCGATGGTGCGTGAATCGGGGTCGGAAATGCCTGCAACCGCAGCGTCAATCTGCCCCGGCACAAAGGCGGTGCACATCAACGGCATGGGAACGCGTGGGTAGCCATCGCAGTCCATCATCCATCTCCCAACAGCTGGCAACAATAGCAGCAATTGTACTCCTGTTGCTCGGGACCCCTTTCGTTTTACTGTTCGGTTAACGCTACGGATCGTTTTGGAAGGCTTACGAGCATGGTGGTTCCGTTCTCGGAACTTGTTTCGACCTCTACCGTGCCACCGTGAAGCGCTGCAATCTCCCAAACAAGCGCTAGTCCGAGTCCTGCGCCGCCGTATGCCCTGCTGCGGGATTTATCCAGGCGAAAGAACGGTTGGAAGATGCTCTCACGGTACTGCTTGGGTATTCCCGGGCCCTGGTCCTCGACTCGCAGGAACACGTGGCTGTCGTTGTCGCAGATGGAGACGTTGACAGTCGAGCCGGGGTGGCTGTAACGGATGGCATTTTCGACCAGGTTAAACACCAGCCGATAGAGGAGCGTGTCGCTCCCGATTACTAAAGCGTTCCCAGCACAATTGAGGGCTATGCCCTTATTTTCGGCAAGTGGCGCAAGGTCGGTGAGGATCTCTTCGGACAAGGGACCAAGTTCCACATCGTCCTCGCAAGGAACGCTGCGGAGCTCACTCATCTCGAGCAACACCTTGGTCATCCGCGACATTCGCTCAGTTTGTTCTTGTAGCAGGCCGAGCAACTCGGCTGTTTCGGGTTGTAAGTTGGAGCGCTCGGAGACAAACAGTTCGATCTGTGCCTGCATAAGGGCGAGCGGGGTTCGCAGCTCGTGCGCGGCGTTGCCGGTAAATTGACGCTGTGCAGAGAACCCTTCGCCAAGACGGGCGATCATGTCGTTGAAAGAGGCGCTGCATCGTTGTAGCTCGGTGGGCACATCTTCACTGAGTCTGATTTCGCTTAGGTTGTCAGGCTGCACACGCTCAACCTGGTCTGCAAAAGCCCGTAGCGGTTTGAGTGCGCGGCCGCTCACAAAGTATGCCAGCACGCCGCCAAGGAGTGTGACTCCAGCCGTGATGCGCCAGGCTGTCGTGCCAAAAGACTCCTGTGCGTCGTTTACGACGATCGTAACCTCGTTATCGAGGGTCGCTTTCGTTGGGTCGAACGCCTGGGGCGAATCTTCGCTGGTTGCGGTAAAGGCCGAGATGTCACTGCCGATGGCATCCATGTAGCGCATGCCCGTATAGCCGACCAGGCAGTTCGTCAGCACGCATGCCGCGCACGTGAGCAGTGCCGTCATAATCGTTATGCGCCATTGAAGCGAAAGCCTTTTCATTCGCTATCCTCCATAACGTAGCCCTCTCCAATCCGATTGCGAATCGGGTCGTATCCCAAAACGCTGCGTAGCTTTTTGCGGAGTGACGAGATATGAACGCGGGTTGCGTTGCTAAAGCTGTTCACGCTGCTATCCCAAACGTGCTCGATAAGCTCCTCTTGGCTTACCGGACGCCCCTGATTAAACATCAGGTATTCCAAGATTCCCGTTTCCTTGCGCGTAAGAGATAGAGCCTCGCTGTCCACGGAAGCGATGCGCGCCTTGGTGTCAAAGCGGAGCTTTCCGCAGGTTAAAACTATGTCGCTTTGTGTAAAGCGTCTGAGGGTAAGGCTGCGAATTCTTGCCGCAAGCTCGTCCAGATGAAACGGCTTGGTGAGGTAATCGTTGGCGCCGGCATCGAGTCCGGCGACTTTATCGGATACTTCGCCACGTGCGGACAGAATCAGTACCTTGGTCTCGCAGTCAGTTTCCCTAAGTTCCCTGAGTACGGTCATGCCGTCGATACGGGGAAGGTTGAGGTCGAGTACCACGAGGTCGAAGGCCTCAACGTCCAGTAGGTCGAGCGCCTCCTGTCCGTCGTGACAGCAGTCGACGCTGTACGCCAGGTTTCGCAAGCTGCGCGCGATTGCATCGCACAGTGCTCGCTCGTCTTCGACGATCAAAATACGCATAACAGTCTCCTTGCACATTCCAAATCGCGCTTAACACGGATTTTATAGTCGATATGGTCCAATGGTCGCGTAACGAAAGGAGTGGTCAGGTTGTTCAAAGCGGTAAAACCCGT
This sequence comes from uncultured Collinsella sp., assembly GCA_900551975.1. Taxonomy (GTDB): domain Bacteria; phylum Actinomycetota; class Coriobacteriia; order Coriobacteriales; family Coriobacteriaceae; genus Collinsella. The sequence continues at coordinate 3,606 of URYA01000099.1, forward strand.
GGTACAGGTCGCTTTGTTGATCGTCGGAATTGCCATGGTGTGCTTTGGCGTTATGCGTGGCGAGGCGGATGCCGTGCTGGCCAAAGCGATTAGGCTGTGCTTGGAGTGTATCGGAATTGGATAAAAGAGAAAACACTGCGTCGCATGTTTTGGCTCGATTTCGCGGATTCATTCAGGCGGCGGCGACGCTCGTCACCAACATTCACCTGCCAAACTTTGCCAAAGGCGGCATCTATCAGGGCGCGGGAAAAACAGTCTGCGTACCTGGACTTAATTGCTATTCGTGCCCCGCGGCAACGGGTGCGTGCCCCATCGGGTCGTTCCAGTCGGTGGTAGGTTCATCCAAGTTCAACTTTTCTTACTATGTTACCGGTACGCTCATTTTGCTCGGCGTGCTGCTGGGACGCTTTGTATGCGGCTTTCTGTGCCCGTTTGGCTGGCTGCAGGAGCTGCTTCATAAGATTCCCGGAAAAAAGTTCTCCACGAAAAAGCTTAAGCCGCTCACGTACATCAAGTACGTCGTGCTGCTGTTTGCCGTGGTGCTGCTGCCCGTCTTGGTGGTTAACGACGTGGGCATGGGCGACCCGTTCTTTTGTAAGTACATCTGTCCACAGGGTGTGCTCGAGGGTGCCATTCCGCTGGCCATTGCAAATGCCGGCATTCGATCTGCGTTGGGACATCTCTTTACTTGGAAACTTGCCGTTCTCATTGCCGTGGTAGTGCTGAGCGTTTTGTTCTACCGCCCCTTCTGCAAATGGATTTGTCCGCTCGGCGCATTCTATGCGCTCATGAATAGGGTGTCCCTACTGGGGATTCGGGTTGACGCATGCAAATGTGTTTCGTGCGGCAAGTGCTCAAAGGTTTGTCAGATGGACGTTGATGTGGTCCGCGCACCCAATCATGCCGAATGCATCCGGTGCGGAAAGTGCATCGGGGCCTGTCCCGTCGATGCCATTAGCTATCGCTATGGCCTGGATGTGTCGGCGGAAAAGCTCCCCTTGACCGCCGATAAAAAGTAAACAAGCTTCGACAAAACGGAGGAACGACTATGAAGCTTTCTAAGATTGCGGCCCTGTTTATGGTGCCGGTGCTGGCCTTGTGTCTTGTGGCGTGCTCGGCACCTGGCGGCAATGCGAGCGAATCTGCGAGCTCCGATCCTAAGATCGCAGAACTCACTGCGCAGAAGCCGGCCAATGCCGACGAGGCCGCCGAGCTGTATGCGAAGCTCATGCAGAAGGAGAACGAGATCTTTTCGAGTGATAACGCGCTGTGGGAAAAGGTATTCAATGCGGCAAATAAAGACTCGGCAATGATTGAGGACGGCAGCAATTACGGCGATTTCCTGCTCAAGACCATCGACGGCGCCAAGGATGAGTTCACGGCGGATGAGCTCAAGACGCTCAAGGCCGGTGCACAGCAGATCAAGGAGATCGAGGACAAGCTCGAGAGCCTGGAGAAGGAGTTCCCCGGCTGTGGAAGCACGCCGAGTGCAGGCGAGAGCGTCGACGCTTCGACCGCTGGCATGACGGCTGGTGCCAATGCTTCGAGCGAGGCGACGAAGTTCCCCAGCTTTACGGGCAAGGACCTGGATGGCAACGACGTGAACAGCGACGAGCTGTTCTCTAACAACAAGGTCACCGTCATGAACTTCTGGTTCACCACTTGCAAGCCGTGCGTGGGTGAGTTGGGCGATCTTGAGAAGCTGAATCAGGAGCTTGCCAAGAAGGGCGGCCAGGTCGTGGGCGTCAATTCCTTTACGCTCGATGGCAACAAGGGCGAGATTGCAGATGCCAAGGACGTGATGAGCAAGAAGGGCGTGACATATAAGAACATCTGGTTCAAGTCGGATAGCGAGGCCGGTAAGTTTACGTCAAATTTGTTCTCGTTCCCGACAACGTATGTCATCGATCAGAATGGCAACATCGTAGGGGATCCCATCGTGGGAGCCATCAGCTCCGCCGAGCAGCGCGCGGCACTCGACAAACTTATCGACCAGGCGATTGCGAATAGCGAGCAGTAGAAAGCGCGTAAAGCATAGCGAGGATCGTGCGCCGCCGTGCGAAGTAGTCCGCTACCTTTCAAGATAAGCTCCACCATATAGAGGTCCCGCTCGGGACCTCTTCTTTTAGGCGCCGTCCCGTTCGTTTTTTGGCGTGCTTCGTTACATTCCTCACTGGCGCCGGCAAAAAATGGGGATAGAGTAGGACAAACGCGTCGAATACGAACGGCGGGGGAGAGCGGGTGAACGTGCCCGCGTGGGAGAGGTTGCCGTCCATGCTGGAGCTCAAAGGTATTTGCAAAAGGTACGTTACGCAGTCGTTTGCGCAGGTGGCGCTCGACAACGTAAGCCTGTCTTTTCGCGATAACGAGTTCGTGGCCATTCTGGGTCCCTCGGGTTCGGGTAAAACCACGATGCTCAACGTTATCGGCGGACTGGATCACTTTGATTCTGGTGACCTGCTGATTGACGGCATCTCGACCAAAGACTTTCACGATCGCGATTGGGATGCCTATCGCAACAACCGCATCGGCTTTGTGTTCCAGAGCTATAACCTCATTCCGCACCAGACAGTGCTTTCCAATG
>URYA01000100.1 GCA_900551975.1 uncultured Collinsella sp.
CCTACGACTTGCTGGAGCAGGTTGCGGGCCGCGCCGGCCGCGGCGATCGCCCCGGTGAGGTGATCATCCAGACCTACCTGCCCGAAGATCCGGTCATTCGCGCCGTCGCCGAGCACGACCGCTCGATCTTTACCGTCTACGACCTGGACCAGCGCCGCGACGCCCTGTATCCGCCGTTTGTTCGCCTGGTCAACATTTTGGTGTGGTCGGCGAACCGAGACGACGCGCAGAACTACATCGGACGTATCGCAAAGCTTCTTAAGCGCCGCTGGCATGCCGCCGCGCCCGACTTTTTGCGGGCGGGGAGTGCCGTGCCGCAGGTGCTGGGCCCGGCTTCGTGTGTAATCGAGAGAGCCAAGGACCGTTACCGCTTCCATCTGCTTGTGAAGTCGCCCGTGGGGTACCATGTCTCTGATGATATCGATGCCTGCCTCAAAGAGGTGGGTTCTGTGCGCGGCGTGAGCGTGAGCGTTGACGTCGACGCCTATGATTTGATGTAACAACCCGAAAGGATGGCCATGGAAGCCAACGGAATCGTACTGTCGCCCGACCCTCGTCTGCGTCAGGAGTGCGCCGTCATCGAGGAGATCACCCCGGCGATCGAGGCACTCGCCGAGAAGATGAAGAAGATGATGTTCGAGAACGGCGGCTGCGGCCTGGCGGCCCCGCAGATTGGCGAGCTCATTCAGCTCGTCACCATCGACTGCGACTACAGCGACAAGAACGACTATGATCCGTACGTGCTTATCAATCCCGTGATTGTTGAGCAGAGCGATCATCTGGTGCCGTTTAGCGAGGGCTGCCTTTCCATCCCCGGCATTAGCTGCGAGATCGAGCGTCCCGACCATGTCGTCGTCGAGGCATACGACTTGGATGCCAACCTGATTCGCTATGAGGCCTCGGGCGACCTGTTCTGCGTGTGCCTACAGCACGAGATCGATCACCTGCACGGCAACACCATGTTCGAGCGACTGAAGCCGATGCAGAGGCTCAAAGCAGTCAAGGAGTACCAGGACGCCCTGGCCCGCGGCGCTCGACCGGGCGAGACCGAATAGGTTAATTGTCCGTCCCTGGGATGGGGCCCACACATATCATCCCGTGCTCAAACATTCTCGCTGCGCTGCGAAACTGCGCGCGGGACGATATGTGTGGGCCCCATCCCAGGGACTACGTTGTCGCTCTTCGTTTCGCCCGGGTGCCGTCGGGCCAGGGAGGGGCGTCTTCGCTGATAGGTGCTTTGTTGGGAGGGCTGCTTTTATGCGGCTCTTTCTTTGGTTTTGGGTATATTTGTTTTTGTTGAAATGTTATTGCGGATGGGCTGGTGACTTGGCTTTCCGCCGCTATTTGTAGCCGTCTCGGCTTTGGTTGAGGGGAGACGTTCTTTATGCGTATTGTGTTTATGGGTACGCCTGATTTTGCTGTGCCTTCGCTGGTTTCGCTTGTTGAGGCTGGTAACGAGATTGCGCTTGTTGTTACTCGTTCTGATGCTGTTCGTGGGCGTGGTAAAAAGTTGGAGCCGTCTCCTGTTAAGGCTAAGACGCTTGAGCTGGGGTTGCCGGTCGTTGAGGCAAATCGTATGACGCCGGAGGTAGTTGAGGCGCTCCAGGCTGCAGATGCCGATATTTTCTGTGTGGCTGCCTATGGCTGCATTTTGCCCGATGAGGTGCTGCAAATGGCGCCGCTCGGCATTGTGAATGTTCATGCGTCCTTGTTGCCTCGTTGGCGTGGCGCTGCTCCTATTCAGCGTGCCATTCTTGCTGGTGACGAGGTTGCTGGCGTCTCTATTATGCGCATCGGGCATGGCGTCGATACTGGTGCTTATTGTGCTCAGGCCTCGACCTCGGTTGCCGGTAAGCATGCCGAGGCGCTCACGATGGAGCTTGGCGTGCTTGGTGGCAAGCTGCTGGCTGACACGCTTCCTTCGCTTGCCGACGGCACTGCTGTTTGGACTGAGCAGGATGAGTCGCTCGTTACCCATGCTGCCAAGATTTCTAAGCAGGAGATGCGTCTGGATCCGCAGATGGCGGCGCTCGATTGCGCGCGTCATGTGCTTGCTTCGTCCGATACCGCGCCTGCTCGTTGCGTGATTGCCGGCAAGACCGTGCGCGTGCTCGATGCTGCGCCGGCTGATGTGTCGCTTGGCGAGGGTCAGGTTCTCGTTAAGGCCAAGCGTGTTTACCTCGGCCTTTCCGATGGCTCGGTTGAGTTGCTCGAGGTTAAGCCCGATGGTAAGCGTGCTATGGCCGCTTCTGCTTGGGCTGCTGGCCTGCAAGGCGCCGATCTTATCTGGGGTGTTTTGTCATGAGCAAGCTGTCTCCCGCACGCAAGCTTGCGCTCGATGTGCTAATGGAGGCCGATCGCCGCGGTATGTATGCGCGTGACGTGCTGTCCTCTCGCGCATCGGCCAAGGCTATTGACCAGCGTGATTCCGCTTTTGCCGCCCGCTTGGCGCTGGGTGTTGCCGCCACGCAGGGTATTTTGGACGAGCTGCTCGATCAGTTTCTCGATAAGCCTAAAAAGGTTGCGCCGCGTGTTCGCATGGCGCTTCGTATCTCGGCTTTTGAGATGCTCTATCTGCATACGCCGGGCCGCGTTGCTGTGAGCCAGGGTGTTGAGTTGGTGCGCAGTGGTGCTAAGTCTGCCGCTGGCCTTGCCAACGCCGTGCTGCACAAGGTCGCGGATAACGTTGAGGACTTTGCCACGGCATCCGATGCGGATGAGTCTGAGCGTCGTCTGGTTCGCCTGTCACGCCTGATGGGTCTGCCGCGTTGGCTTTGCGCTCGTATTATGGCGTCGTTCGATTCGCCTGAGGGAGCGCTCAACTTTGCCGGCAATCTGGCGCCTGCGCCGCTGGCTCTGCACGAGAACGCCTTTGCGACAAAGCCCGATCCGTATATCTCACAGCTCGTCGCGCCTGTCTTCCCGGGCTGCCATGCCCCGGTTGATGCCCAGGTTACCGTTGCTTCGGGTGTGTTTGAGCGTGCGGCTGCGGTGGCATCTGACCTCAACGCGCAGCTTATCGCCACAGCTGCCACGCGCCCTGGAAGCTGCCTTGAGATTGGTGCCGGTCGTGGCACCAAGACCTATGTGATGATGTGCCAGGCCAAGCGCGCCGGTTATGAGCGTCAACATACCGCTCTCGATCTGCACGACCGCAAGTGCGACCAGAATCTCGCACGCCTACATAAGGCCGGTATTCAGGGCGTTCGTACGGTTTCGGGTGATGCTTGCGAGCTTGATGAGGTTCTCACATCGTTTGATGCCATGCTTGGCGAGCCGGTTAAATTCGACACGGTCTTTATCGATGCACCGTGCTCGGGCACCGGAACCATGCGTCGTCATCCCGAGATCCCGTGGCGCCTAATTGAGAATGACGTTACGACCGAGTTGCCCAAACTGCAGTTGATGATGCTCAAGGAAGCAGCCGCGCGCGTGGCTGCCGGCGGCGAGCTCATTTATGCGACGTGCTCGGTCTTCGACGAGGAGAACACACAGGTGGTGGACGCGTTCCTTGCTTCTCCCGAGGGTGCCGGCTTTAGCGTGGCGCCGCTTTCCAAAGCACAGATTCTGCAACTCCCCGAGTTCGATCAGGCCAAGAAGCTCGTTTCCGTACGCCAGAACGATCGAGGCCTCTTCCAAAGTGTGCCGGTAAACGCCGACTCCTACGACGGCCACTTCTGCGCCCGCCTGATCCACAAGTAACGACTAAGTTGCGGTGAAATAGGGATTGAATAGCGGCTTCTCCCTGCCAAACAGTCCTTATTTCACCGCAACTCACAAGGAAACCTGGGTAGCTTAATTAACTACCCATAGAGCAAAGAAATAGCCCCGTGATCGGTGTCGGTCGCGGGGCTGCTTGGTTTCTAGTGGCTGTGCGGGCAGTTAGCGCAGCCGCTTGTGGCGCTGGTGCTGGAGCCGCCGCTTCGCTGGTCGGTGTTGTAGAAACCGCTACCCTCAAACTTGATGCCGCTGGCCGAGAACGTCTTGGCCGCCGGGGCGCCGCAGCTCGGGCAAACGACCTCGGGGGTCTCGGACATGGGATGCTCAACCTCAAACACGTTGCCGCAGCTCGAGCACTTGTAATCGTAGCGCGCCATAATACTTCCTTTTCAGCACAAAGCGGGCAGATTACTCTGCCCGCAAAAATTCAAACGTCTGTAACTGTACCCTATATCGGGGGTTTTATCACGCTTCGCCCCAGAATCTATGGTTGTTGCGCAGGAGCTGTGCGGTTTTGTTTTCGGCGGCTGCAATGTCCGCCTCGTCAGCCTGCCAGGTCCAGTTGCCCGTGGCGACCCCCGGCACGTTCATGCGCGCGTCGTCGCCAAGCCCCAGGACATCCTGCAGCGGCATCATTACCAGGGGAGCGTCGCTTGCCAGCGCGTCGCTTATCAGCTTTGCCGCCACCTCAACACCGCTCGGTTCATCGCCGCCCGCAAAGGAACGCGTGCACCAACCGGCCAGCGTCGATGTGTCGTGCGTCGAGGTGTACAGAATTTTGCCGGGCGTGGGATGCACACCGCAACGAACGTCGTAGTCGCTAAACTCCAGCACGTCCATGCCGGGGAAACCGCAGGTCGAAGCCATGGCGCGAACACCGGGCGTCAAATAGCCCAGGTCCTCGGCGATAAAGTTGAGCGGCCCCAGCTCGTCATAGGCGGTCTGGAACAGGTCTTTGCCCGGTCCTGCCAGCCAACGCCCGTCGGAGCATGCCTTACCCGCGGGAATGCTGAAATAGCTATGGAATCCCAGGAAGTGATCCAGGCGCACGCGGTCGTAGAGCGAGAACGCGCGGCGCAGGCGATCCATCCACCAGCTATAGCCGTTCTGCTTCATATGGTCCCAGCGGAACGTCGGGTTGCCCCACACCTGGCCCTCGGGTGCAAAGTTGTCGGGCGGCGCACCGGAAATCTCAATCGCCTTGCCGGTATCGGACAGCCAGAAGTTCTCGGGTTCGCTCCACGCATCCGCCGAATCGTCGGACACGTACATAGGAATATCCCCGATAACCTCGATGCCCTTCTTGTGCGCGTAGTTCATGAGCTCGCACCAAGCCAGGTCAAAGCGGTACTGCATGTACGCCTGAAGCTCGGCCTCGCTGTGGAAGCGCTTGTCGTCGATCAGATGCTCGTTGTATCGCGCGACATCTGCCGGCCAATCATGGCGTGACTCGCCCTCAAAGTACTTCTTAACGGCCATGTAGACGCAGTATTTCTCGAGCCAATCGGCATTGCGATGTTTAAACGCGGTGTACAGCGGATCGGCATCCTCGCCTCCGCGGGTCTTCCAGGTCTCAAAGTCGGCTGCCAGCTCCTCGTGGCTCTCGGGTAGCAGGTCGATATTGCCTGCAAAGGCCGAAGGGCCGGCGTAAGGGGAGCGGAAGAAGTCCGTGGGGTTGACGGGGAGAACCTGCCAGTAGCGCATGCCCATGGCGGCCAGATGGTCGATAAAGCGACGCGTGGGCGCGCCGATCGTACCGGGCTTGCCGTCGTCGGTCGGCACCGATGTGATATGGCACACAACACCCGCACCGTGATCGAGCGGCTCCTGCAGGCGCTGCTCGGCATGGTGATAGATGATCGACGAGCCCAGCGGATACAGATCGAGCGTGACCGTACCGTTGTGGATCTCGCACTCGTGACCACTAATCACATCGCTCGCGCATTCGCCGAGCGCCGGAATCGTCACGCGGTGTGAATTGCGCAGGCTGCGGTTGATGATGACGGTCGCGGACTCGCCGTCGTTACCGGTGCGGTTGTAGGCCAGCACTTCGTCATTGAGCGCGAAGGCCTTGATTTCGCCGTCGATCATAAACGGCAGCGCGCGGCGTACAGCAGATGCGTTCTTGACGATCGCAAACGTATCGAAGTCGTGCAGGTTTTCCTTGGTCGGCATGGTGCGGCGATTGCCCGGATCGGTGAGACCCTCCAAGCCGTACTCGTCACCGTAATAGATTGAGGGAACGCCCGGGAACGTCATCTGCATGAGCGTCGCCAGCCAAAAGCGGCTCTTGGCCAGGCCCATGGAGTTCTCGTCCAGGCGCCATTTGCTGCGCTCGCTCTCGGGCAGCTGTGACTCGTCGGGGCCACCGCCGAGCACCGAGATAATGCGCGGACGGTCGTGGCTCGAAAGCAGATTAAGCGCGCAAGACAGGGCCTCACGCGGATAGTTCTCGCG
>URYA01000101.1 GCA_900551975.1 uncultured Collinsella sp.
GCAAAATCAGAACTGTTGCTTGTCGTTCTTTGATTTCCGCAGCAGCTTTGAAAAATCAAAGCCGCCGTTTCTTTTTATTTTAGAGGAAATCTTAAGTATTTGTTCGATAGAACGGCCCTCGGCGGCTCCTGCTAGACTGGTAGACTCCCAACCGTCCGTCCAGGAGTCACCATGTCGCGCAAGTCCGCCTACAAGCAAGCACTTTCTATCGGCACCGCTGTGGTGCTGGGGTTTGCGCTGTTTACGGGATCGCTCGACGGGGCGCCCAGACTGCTCTCGCCGCAAAGTGATGAACAGGCGGCGGCTCTGGCCGAGAAGCAAGACGAGAGTCCCAGCCGCACCGACGACGAGGCAGACCTGGTTGCCCGACTCGAATCGGGAACGGCAAACTCCACAAACTCCCAAAACAGCCCGAACTCTGGCGACAAGCCACATTCCGCCGCACCCGACACCGGTGATGACGCTTCCGCGGACAGCGCCGCCACCCCCATCGACGAGGTCGAAAACCCCAATCTCGACCGCGCCCGCGGCGTATACCTCAGCAGCATTCCTGACTACGCGGGCAACCCCTATGTTGCCCTGCGAGCCGACAGCACGCACCCGTTGGGCACACCATCATTCACGCTCGATGAATACGAGCACGCCGCCGAAGAGGGCTGCTTTAAGAAGTTCTCCAAGCTCGACAGCCTGGGCCGCACCCGCAAAGCGCTCGCTTGCGTGGGCCCCGAATCGCTCGGTCAAGGCGAGCGCGGCGATATCTCGCGTATCCATCCCGCTGGATGGCGCCAGCAGCGCTACGACTTTATTCCGGGCCAGAGCCTCTACAACCGCTGCCATCTCATCGCTTGGTCGCTCTGCGGCGAAAACGCCAACCGCAAGAATCTCCTCACCGGCACGCGTTATCTCAACGAGACAGGCATGCTGCCATTTGAGGAGCAGATTCTCGGCTACATCCGCGAGACGGGCAACCATGTGCTCTACCGTGTCACGCCCATGTACAACGAAGAGGAACTCGTCTGCCGTGGCGTGCGTCTTGAGGCGCAATCGGTCGAGGACCACGGCAAGACCCTGTGCTTCCACGTGTACTGCTACAACCTGCAGCCGCATGTGCAGATCGACTACGCTACCGGCCGCAATCAGGCCTCGGGAGACTAGGGCCGGCCAAGCTGCCCCAAAACTTAAAATGAACCGTTTTCCTCCATCCCCCAGGGATCAAAAAGGGCCGCCCTGGATTGGCCAGAGCGGCCCTTGCATCGGCATGTATGTTACAGGCAACGCCCAACGCTACTTGGCACGGCCCTCCTCATAGCGCTCGACCAGCTTGGCCTGAACGTCATAAGGCACCTGCTCATAGCCCGCAGGCTTCATGGTAAAGTCGCCCGTGCCGCGCGTGATAGAGCGCAGGCGCGTCGAGTAATCCGTCAGCTCTGCCAGCGGCGCCTGGGCGATGACCACGGTATCGCCACGCTCATCGGTCTCCATGCCCGTCACGCGACCGCGCGAGGCCGAGATGTCGCCCATCACGGCGCCCGCGTAGCTCTCGGGGATAGTCACCGTGATTTCCTCGATGGGCTCTAGCACCACCGGGTCGGCATCGGCACATGCCTTGCGCAGGCCGATGCGAGCCGCCGCGCGGAACGCCATCTCGTTGGAGTCGACGCTGTGATACGAGCCGTCATACACCGCGACGCGAATGCCCGTGAGCGGGTAGCCGGCAATGATGCCGTCCTTCATGGTCTCCTGGACGCCCTTGTCCACGGCGGGGATCAGCGAGCGCGGAATGCGGCCGCCCACGACCTCATCCACAAACTCGTAGCCGTCGCTCGTGCCGTCGGGCCCAATGAGCGGCTCCACGCGTAGCCAGCAGTCGCCGTACTGACCGGCACCACCGGTCTGCTTCTTGTGGCGGCCCTGGGCGCTTGCCGTGCGGCGGATGGTTTCGCGATACGGAATGCGGATCGGCACGCTTTTGGCCACGACCTTGGTGCGATCCTCCAAACGGTTGAGCAGCACCGAAACCTGCGCCTCACCCACGGCGGAGATGATAGTCTGGCCCGTCTCCTCGTCGCGGTCGATGCTCATGGTCGGATCGGCCTTGCAGGCTTTCTCGATAAACGTATAGAGCTTCTCCTCGTCGCCGCGGTTCTCGGCCTCGATGGCAATGCGGTACTGCGAGTTGGGGAACTTGAACGCCGCCGCCTCGACCTTGCCGGTAATCGAGAGCGTATCGCCCGTCTCGGCCGCCAGCTTGGGCGCCACGATGATATCGCCGGCATAGGCGTGGCCGACCTCGGTCATGTCGCGGCCGCACATCACATACAGGTGAGCCAGACGGTCGCTCTTGCGCGTGCGCGCATTGATCAGCTCAAGGCCCGGCTCAAGCGTACCCGTCAGCACCTTGATAAAGCTGATGCGACCCTGCTGTGGATCGGCCAGGGTCTTAAACACAAAGGCCACCGGGCGGTCATCGTCACTCGAGATCTTGAGCGAGTCGCCGTCGATGAGCGGCATCTCGCCGTAGTCAGTCGGCGCCGGGAAGTACGTGGCGATGTCGTCCATCAGCGAGTTGACGCCCTGCTCCTTAATGCAATCGCCCGCAAAGACCGGCACAAAGATGCGCTCGGCGATCGCCTTGGACAACAGGCCCTCGAGCTCCTCCTGCGTCAGCGTCTCTTCGCCTTCCAGGTACTTCATCATCAGCTCATCGTCGGCCTCGGCCACCAGCTCGCACAGATGGTCGTGGGCTTCCTCGGCCTGGGCGCGATACTCCTCGGGAATCTCCGACTCAACTGCCTCGGCGCCGTTGCAGTGGCGCGCCTTCATACGCACCAGGTCGATAATGCCGTCAAAGTCCTCGCCCTCGCCCCAGGGGAGGGTCACGGCACCCAAACGCGTACCAAAACGTTCCTGCAGCAGGCCCATCGTGGTCGCAAAGCTGGCCTCCGGACGCGACAGGCGGTTTACGAACACCGCACGCGCCAGGCGCAGGTCCTCGGCGGCATACCAAAGCTTAACCGTCGTTGGCTGCGGGCCGGCCTCGGCGTCGACCACAAACAGCGCCGTCTCGCAAACGCTCATCGCAGCAAAGGCGTCGCCGATAAAATCGGGATAGCACGGAGCATCGAGCACGTTGATGCGGGCGCCCTTCCAGTCGATCGGCGCGATGGTCGTCGAGATGGAGAATGAACGCTTGACCTCTTCGGGGTCATAGTCGAGCGTGGGCTTGGTGCCGTCGTGGCCGCCCAGGCGGGCGGTCTTACCGGAAAGGTGGAGCATGGCCTCGGCGAGTGAAGTCTTGCCCACCCCGCCTTGGCCTACGAGCACCACGTTCCTTACGTTGCCGGTCTTGGGAGCACCCATGATGACCTCCTTGCAGGGCCGCGCGCAATGCGCGACGCCAACGGGGAGAGTTCGCGGTCGGTGCCGTCCCGGGAGCAGCATGGTCGGCGGCCGAGCCGACTCACCCTCCAAATGTCCTATGCCACCACCCTACCCTCACAGGCGACTGTCCATGCACACCTTTCGGCGCACGTATGAATACAGGCGGCGAGAGGAGGGCGCGAGCTTGCGAGGCGATTATTGGACCCCGCCGATGCAAATAAAATGCCGCCGCAGGCCGTAAGACCTGCGGCGGCTTCGCCTCAATTAATAGTTGAGCAAATAGCTGAGCCTACCCCTCGATACGGCTCAAGAACTCACGGGTACGTTGCTCGCGCGGATGATCGATGACCTGCTCGGCAGGCCCCTCCTCGACAATGCGGCCGCCGTCCATAAAGACCACACGATCGGCAACATCGCGCGCAAACTGCATCGCATGGGTCACGATCACCATCGTCATATTCTGCGCGGCCAGATCCTTGATGACGCGCAGAACCTCGGCCGTCAGCTCGGGATCGAGCGCCGAGGTCGGCTCATCAAAGAACAAGATTTCCGGGTCGAGCGCCAGGGCGCGGGCAATACTTACGCGTTGCTGCTGACCGCCCGAAAGCTCGCAGGGCACCTTGTTCTCGTTACCCGTAAGCCCCATCTGTGCAATGAGCTCGTGTGCGCGAGCCTCCGCCTGCTCGCGCGGGCGCTTAAGCACGCGGATCGGTGCATCGGTGATGTTTTTCATCACGGTATAGTGCGGGAACAGATTGTAGTTCTGAAACACCAAACCAAACCGCGAGCGCGCCTGTTTAGGCACATCGCCCTTTGCGTACACCGCGCCCGAACCCGCATCCGTCGCAACGGCAAGGTCACCAAACGAGAGCGAGCCTTCGTCGAGTGTCTCGAGCAGCGTGGCACACCGCAACAGCGTGGACTTGCCGCCACCCGAAGGTCCGATAATCGCCACGACCTCGCCACGCTTCACCTCAAGCGAGATATCCTTGAGCACCTCATTGCCGCCAAACGCCTTACGCGCGTTCGATATATTCATAACCGTTCCGGACACAGGAACCTCCACGTGTTTGAAAAGCACAACGGGACAGGCTAGTCATGGTAATAGTCAAGTCGTTTCTCGGCAGCGCCTAACAGCATCTCGACTACAAAGTTAAAGACCCAGTAAATCAGTGCCGCGATCGCAAACGGTACCATGCTCACCTGCGAGGCGACCAGCGCCTTGGCCGTCGAGAACATCTCGCCCACGCCGATGGCGAACGCCAGCGACGTGTCCTTGACCAGTGTGATGATCTCGTTGCCCATCGCCGGCAAAATGCGCTTGGCGACCTGTGGCATCACAATGTACAAAAACGTCTGCAGACGAGAGTAGCCCAGCACCTCGGCAGCCTCGTATTGACCGCGCGGAACGGACTGCAGGCCCGAGCGATAGATCTCGGCAAAGTAACCGGCGTAGTTGATGATGAACGCCACGACGCACGCCGTCCACTTGGAATCGGGCGTGAGCGAAATGCCAAACACGTAGTACGGGGCAAAGTAGATGGCAAACATCTGAAGCATGAGCGGCGTACCGCGCATGACCGAAATGTAGATGCGCGCAATCCAGCGGAGCGGCGCGACCTTGCTCATGCGCATAAACGCCACGGGGATTCCCAGCGGAATCGACCCGAGCAGCGTCAGCACAAACAGCTGCAAGCTGACCAAGAATCCCTGGCCAAGCATCTGCATCATGACCTGAATAGACATTACTTGAGCACCCAATTATCGAAAGACAGACCGTAATCTGCATATTTATCGCAGAGGTCCTTGACCGTGCCATCCTCGTAGAGTGCCTTGAGCGATTCGGTCACGGCGTCCGCCGACTTGGTGTCGCCCTTCTTAAAGCCAACGGCGTAGTGCTCGCTGGACAGCGGCTTGTCGAGCTGCGTGTAGGCATCGGGCTTGGCGGCAAGCTGATACTGAGCGATCGAGAGGTCACAGGCAACGGCATCGACTGCACCACTCTCGAGCTGCATAAACGCCGTGTTGTACTCACCGATGGTATCGAGCGTGGCAAACGTCGCGGCCAGATCCTTCTGGTCGCCCTCGAGCACATCCTGTGCGGCGGAATCAGTCTGGGTAATCACGGTCTTGCCGGCAAGATCGTCCCAGCTCTTGATACCCGCGTCCTTCTTGACCACGAGCACCTGCTCGTTAAGCATGTACGGCTCGGAGAACGTGTAGTCGTCCTCGCGGCCCTCCATGGTAAAGCCGTTCCAGATGCAGTTGATGGCACCCGAGTTGAGCAGCGTGTCCTTGGCATCCCAGTCGATGGCCTCGTATTTGACCTCCCAGCCCTGCTTATCGGCAACGGCCTTGGCAAGGTCGAGGTCAAAGCCGGTGTACTCGCCATCGTCGCCTACAAAGCCATACGGAGGATAGGACTTGTCAAAGCCCACGACGAGCTTCTTGGACTCCGCAGCGCCCTTCACGTCCTTGGCCGCGGCAGAACCGGCAGCGGAGCCCTTGCCGGCACCACCGCCGCAGCCGACAAGACCAAGGCCAAGCACCGTGGCGAGTGAGCCGGCTAGACCAACGAACTGACGACGAGACATATCGGTATTCATGGTATTCCCCCTTGGTGGCACTTTAGTTAGGTAAAGTGAGTCATGTAACGCTCAAAATCATACACTTTAGCGTGATAGAGCACAAGGCGAGTTTGCCCGCCGCGTGAGGGGTGTGGGGGTTAAGTTTCCTGCTCTACAGTCCTGCTCACGACGGAGGCCACATTAAGTGGCCTCCT
>URYA01000102.1 GCA_900551975.1 uncultured Collinsella sp.
CGAGCGCGCGGCCGATGGCACAGCGCTGCTGCTGGCCGCCCGAGACCTGGCGCGGGAACTTGTTGCGGTGCTCGTAGAGGCCCAGCGAACGCAGCAGGTCGTCGACATTGAGCGGGTTTTTGGACAGGTGCGCCGTGACCTCGATGTTCTCCTTGATGGTGAGATCGGGCACCAGGTTGTAGAACTGGAAGACAAAGCCCAGCTCGCGGCGGCGATACTCGCCCAGGTCGGTAGGTTTGAGCACCGTGAGGTCGCAGCCGTCCACCATGATAGAGCCGCCGTCGGCATCCTCCAGGCCGCCAATCAGGTTAAGAAACGTGGACTTGCCCGAACCCGAAGGCCCCAGCATGACGCAGATCTCGCCGCGGTTGATAGACGTGTTGATGCCGTCGAGCACCGTCAGGCGTGCATCTCCATCGCCGTAGTGCTTTTTGAGATCCTTAACCTGGACGTAGGCTTCCTGCGTTGCCATGGTATCCCCCATTGTTAGCCTCATACTACTTTATGAGCGTAATAGTAAACCTTGGCGAACTATTTTGGAGCGAGGCTTGGGATTTATTTCAGACTGGTCAATGGGGACGCTCTTAAATGACTAGGTGGCTAGACGCGGAATTTGGCGCGTGCGAGGGCGAGGCCTACGGCGGCGATGGCCGCGGCAAAAAGCACCGTGACACCCAGATCGCAAGCGATGTCGCCCAGCACGGTGGGCGTCAGGTCCGCGGCAAGCGCCTTGCCGATCGCGTCGTTCACCCAAAACGTCGGCACAAAGTGCGCCACGGTCTGCACGGCCGATCCCATGAGCGACAGTGGCATCCAGGCGCCGCCCAAAAACGTCATGAGCATGCCGAGCAGGTTGCCCACACCGTTGAGCAACTCCTCGCGCGCACCCAGACTCGAAAGCGCAAAGCCAACGGCCAGCGGCGTGCACGCCAGGGCAAACGTCGCTGCCAGCGCCAGGCACACACGGCCCACGCCGACCTCGGCGACCGCGCCGGCAAAGCCCACGACGCCCATCATGCTCGAAACAAACCAGATGCAGACGGTGAGTACGGCGGCGGCCGCAAACACGGCAAGCGAACGCTGGCGCTCGGAAATTGGGCCGGCATTCATACGACGCACGCGCTCGGGCTCGTTCATGCCCGAGAACACCAGCCCCACCGACACGATGACCGACGAGATAATCGCGTACGCGCCAAAGTTGAAGTACGACTCGAGCGTGGCGGCGGCAGTCGAATCGACCTTAACCTGCTCAATCTCGACCTCCGCGCGCTTGGCGGCGGCATGTTCGGCAGCCTTGGCAACGTAGCCGCTGGAGGCAGTGGGCTCAAGCGCCGCCGCAGCGCCCGCGAGCGAGATCCAGCGCGAGGCCTCGGCAGACGAAAGCGCCGCCGCCATGGTGCCAGCGCCGTAGGTCACATCGAGCTTGGGCAGAGACTCCCCCGCGCGGGCGGCCGCAACGAGGTCGTCCTCAAACCCCTCCGGGATAAAGAACACGCAGTCGGCGCTACCCTTGGCGCTGTTGCTCTTGGCGAGCGCATCCGCAAGATCGTACGTGTCGTCGCCGACACCCGTGACCAGGTCAAAGCGCGACCCCAAGTGCTTGGTGAGTGCCCGCGAAAGGTCGCTGTTGTCGCGATCGACCACAATCACGTTGGTGTCGTAGGGCTTGTATTCGGTGAGCTGCGACGAGTTCCAGCTCACCGATGCCGCGATAAACACACCCATCAGCGAAATGAACACCGTGTAGATAAGCAGGTAGAACGGGTGCGCGAGCGCCATGCGAAGCGCGGTCTTAAAGGTGCTCATAGCGGCTCCTTCCAAAGATCAGCGTGGCGGCGGCAGCGAACAGCAGCGCCATAAGGACCAGTGCGCCGGCGCGAACGGCAAAGGGGCCCAGGTCCTCAAAGAAATACAGGCGGTTGAACATGTCGCAGATAAGCTTGACGGGGTTGAGCCAGCACTCGGCCGGGCAGGCGCGGGCGACGTCGTCGGCAAGCGCCATCGCCGGCTCGCCGTAGAGGCCGGCGAACAGGGCGCACGTGGTAGCAAAGCCCGTAAGGATGCCGGACTTGGACGCCTTGCCGCCCTTAACGGGAAGCGTGCCCACAAAGAGCCCCAGGCCCGTGGCGGCAAGCGCAGAAGCGGCACCGCCCACCAGACACAGCCCCTCACGCCCGCCAAAGTCGACGCCCACGACCAGGCGCACGTAGCCGATCGCGATCGTCATCGAGGCAAAGGAAACCAGCCACGAGCCCACAAAGATACCGGCCAGCGACGCCGTCTTGGAAAGGCCGCCCACGCAGCGACGCGCACCAAGGCCCGACAGATTGGGCTGCAGGTCGACGACGCTCAAGGCGGCAAACTCGGCAGACATCATCGCGACCAGGCCAAAAAGCGCGTAATAGTAGATGACCGTGCCATCGGGTGTGGTGCGTGTCAGGCTTACGCGGCGGGTCCCGCCCTCAAGCGACAGGGCGCGCGCAACCGCCTCCTGGTCGGCGAGCGCCGCCGGGTTGTCCTGGGCAATCTGAGACATGAGCTCGGCATTTTGTGTATACGAGCTTGCCACCGTCTCCAAAATGCTGCGGTCGGTGAGCACCGTTGAGGCACGCGAGCTGTCGTAGCTCGACAGCAACGTGAGCTTGGGTGCGCCCACGTCGTCGACCGCATAGATGCCCGCGACCTCGCCGGCCTTAAGCGCACGGTTCGCATCGGCTGCGTCGTCGCACTCGTGGATCTCGAGCAGCTGATTGTCGCTCTCCTTGGCAAGCGACGTCGCCACGTCCTTAAAGGTCGAGGCGTCCCAGGCCTCGTCCGCTATGACGGCAACCGGCACCGGGTCGACCGTGCCGTCGGAGCTCAGATTCGCAAACATAAACATAAACATCGTGGAAAGCGCGATGGGAAAGAGAGCGCCCCAGACCCACGTGCTCGGCCGACGCAGCAGCGTCTTGACCGTGGTGATGATGGTGTTGAACATGGCTGCCCCCTAGTCGCGCAGCTCGCGGCCGGTGATCTCGAGGAACACGTCATTGAGGGTCGGCGGTTCGGAATAAATGCGGCCAAGCGCCACGTCATGCGAGCGCAGCGCATCGAGAATGTCCGTCAGGTTATGCGGGCTCGCCTCGCACGAAAACGTGAGCTGGCCCGCCGTCGCCGACAGGTCCAGGACATGTGGCAGGCTCGCGACGGCACCGAGCGCCGCGCTCGGCACCTCACCGACCTCGATCACGATCTTCTCGCCCATCTGAATCATGCGCTTGAGCTCGTCGTTGGTGCCCTGCGCCAGCACGCGTCCGCCGTCCATGATCATGATGCGGCTGCAGATCTGCTCGACTTCCTCCATGTAATGGCTGGTATACACCACCGTGGCGCCCTCGTCGCGCAGGCGGCAGATGCCCTCTAGGATGGCGTTGCGGCTCTGTGGGTCGACCGCCACCGTGGGCTCGTCGAAGAAGATGAGCTCGGGCTTGTGCGCGATGCCGCAGGCGATGTTGAGCCGGCGCGCCAGGCCGCCCGAGAGCTTGCCGGGGCGGAACTTGGTAAAGTCGCCCAGGCCAACAAAGTCGATCGCCTCGTCCACCAGCGCACGGCGGCGCTTGCGGTCGCTAACGTAAAGGCTGCAGAAATAGTCGATGTTCTCGCGCACCGTAAGCTCGTCGAACACCGCCACCTGCTGCGGCACCACACCGATGCGGCGCTTGAGGTCGTAGCGGGCGGGCGTCATGGGCTCGCCGAACAGCTCGATGGTGCCTTTGTCGTAGGTGAGCAGCTGCAGGATGCAGTTGATGGACGTGGTCTTGCCCGAGCCGTTGGGGCCGAGCAGGCCAAAGATCTCGCCGGGGGCGATGTTCAGGTTAAAGTGGTCGAGCGCGATAAGGTCGTCATAGCGCTTGACGAGGTTTTCGACGTGGACGATGTCTGTCATGAGGCGGCCCTTCTGTTGATTTCGGCCCGGTACGATTGCATCATCGCAGGTGCGGGCGGCGCGCACCAGTGAGCTTTGTCACGAGTGCGGCGGGGGCGGGCGGGAGGAATGTCACGGTTACGCAGGCGGCCCCTCCACCACGCGTAGCTTCGCGTACAATACCCGTATGAACAGGCTTTTCGACAAATCGATTGTGCTGGCGTGCTGCATTGCGGCCGCCATAGGTCTTACTGTGGACGCTCGCCTGGTCACAGCGTTTTGCCTTGGCGTTATCGCCACCTCGCTGGCCGAGGTCGCACAGGAGGAACGCACGCGCCGTGTAAGCGAGACCGCGAGTTACGCTTACATCATCGCGGCTGTCTTCGTGCCGCCGTTTGTGCCGTTTGCGCCTCTCATCCTCTATGACATCGCGCGACGCGTGCGCCGTGAACGCATCTGGCCCGCGCTGGCGATTGGCACCGTGTTTGTCTGCGCGCTTGTCGCGGACCTTCGCGGCGGCGCGCTCACCACCCGAACGCTGCTGCTAACCGCCATCCTTTCGGTCGCCGCCACGTTGCTGTCGCTGCGCACCGCGCAGCTGGAGCGCGAACAGGAACGCATGCGTCGCACCCGCGACAAGCTGCAAGAACGCGCCCTCGCGCTCGAGGCGCGCAACCGCGACCTTGCCGACCGCCAGGACTACGAGGTCGAGCTCGCAACGCTCGCCGAGCGCGCACGCATCGCGCGCGAGATCCACGATAACGTGGGGCACCAGCTCACGCGCGCCTCGCTGCAAACCGAGGCCCTACGTGTGGTCCACGCCAACGAGCCCGGCGTCGCCGCCGACTTCGCTGACGTCAAGCGCACGGTTGACGAGGCACTCCAGCTTGTGCGCACCAGCGTCCATGCGCTCAACGACAACGCGGCCAATCTATCCGTACAGCTCGAGCGCATCGTGGAGGGCGCGCGCTCAGATGGCGGGCCGCAGATTGAGCTTGAGGTTTTAACCGAGCATGCACCCGCCAACGTCGCCAACTGCTTTGCGGCAATCCTACGCGAGGCGCTCTCCAACACCATGCGCCACGCTCGAGCGCAAAACGTGACCGTGCGATGCATGGAGCATCCGTCGTTTTACCAGCTCATCGTTACCGACGACGGCGCCGGCACGACCCCGGTGAACAGCCGCAACGCCGCAGAAGGCATGGGGCTCGGCTCCATGCGCGAGCGCGTCGAGGCGCTTGGCGGACCCTTCCCCGCCGGCCCACGCGCCGGTGCCCCCGGCTGGCGCGTGTTTGCCACCGTCCCAAAACAGCAAGGAGATGAGGCCCGATGAGGCTCATTGTTGTCGACGACGACCGCTTGGTGGTCGATTCGCTCAAGATTATCCTGGGCGCCCAGCCGCAGATCGAAGTCGTGGGCACCGGCGCCGATGGCGACGACGCGGTCGCGCTCTACACCGAACACGCACCCGATATCGCGCTGCTCGACATCCAGATGCCGGGGCGTGACGGCCTTTCGGCGGCGCGCGAAATCCTCGAGCGCGACCCCGCAGCACGCGTGGTGTTCCTGACCACGTTTTCGGATGACGAGTACATTGTGTCGGCGCTTAAACTGGGCGCCCGCGGCTATCTAATCAAAACCGATGTCGCCGCCATTCCGCCGGCGTTGGCACAAGTCATGGACGGCAAACGCGTGCTCGAGGGCAAGGCGATCGAGGATATCAACTTTGATGGGGCGGGCGTCGAGGCCGGCGCGACCCGCCGGCCCGCGGCCTTTGTCGGCCTGACCGACCGCGAGTTCGAAGTCGCAGAGCTCATTGCCCGCGGCCTCGACAACAAGGAGATTGCCGCCACGGCTTATATGGGAGAAGGCACGGTGCGCAACCACATCAGCTCGATCCTTGCCAAAATGGGCCTGCGCAACCGCACCCAAATCGCCATCGCCTACCTGCGAGGGTAATTACCCAACGACCGACCGCCCCGGCATAGCAAAATGGCTGTTATCGATTTAATGCCATTTCAAAACTATGCCGGATTACGGGGCTAAACTCAGGGCCCCCATCCACACCCATTGCTTCCGCCAAATGATGGCTTGTCTACCTGCGGTTTTATTTTACGAATATCGGTATGGTTGGGAACTCATGGCTCAGCCCCGTAAACCGGCATAGTTTTGTTCGGGCGGCC
>URYA01000103.1 GCA_900551975.1 uncultured Collinsella sp.
CCGCAGGAAGCTTGGATACGCCTAGGCGCGGTCCAAGAAATCGTCCGCACCCCCCCCCTGGGTCACAAGTCCCCAGATGATAAGGCACATACCAGCGATAAATACCGCAAGCACGCCTTTTTGACGACCCGTAAATTCCGCGTCAAGGGCAGATTCATCGGCAGCGAACTCGACTTTCTTGGCGATATCATCCTCAAATGTGATCGATGACTCAGGGTTCTTCTTTACCCTTCGTGCATAGAGGACAACCCAAGTAATTGCAACGGCAGTCAAAACAACCCAGGCAATCATACGCAGCCACAGCTGGGGGTTGCCCTGAATACCAAGAATACCTTGCGCAATGAGAACATTAAACGGATTAATCGTTGAGGCGATGTAACCCGTGCGCGCTCCAACGAACACGACCATGAACGCCGTCATCGAGTCGAAGCCCATAGCCATCATAATTGGCATGAAGATCGCAAAGAACGGGAGAGTTTCTTCCGCCATGCCAAAGCTCGTTCCGCCCAATGCAAAGAGAACCATCGCAATAGGAATAATTAGAATGTCTTTGTTCTTAAAGCGGCGAACGACACGACCCATTCCGCTCGTGATAGCGCCCGTTTTAGTAATAACCTGAAACGAACCGCCCACAATCAAGATGAATGCAACGACCTCAATTGCCTCTTGTATACCGCGCGTTGGAGCCTGAAGAACATCGAAGACGCCTTGTCTGAGATCTACTTCATCCCCGGTTTCCTCGTCAATATATGTCTTTTCACTCTGCTCATACGTACCTGCGACAGTGACTTCACGACCGTTCACCTCCTGACGCTGATAGGACCCAGAGGGAACAATCCACGTGAGAACAGCGAAGATGACCATAAGTGCAAAGATGATCGCATATACGTGCGGGACCTTGAACTGCTTGATGCCTTTCGAACTTTCCGCTGCCATATCTCCTCCTTCATTCCTTTTCCCATCTATCCAGCTGGCACCATAAATGTATGAGGTTGCTCAGCGGTGGTCGGCCAACCATCGCCATCGTGTCGCTTTTCACCTATGAACGGCAGCTAAAGTGACGTTATTAATCAATCTGATATTTAAAATTGATGTTATTTATCAATTACATACGTCTTTTAACTTTTCCGCAACACAACAAGGAACCTGCCTTAGCCTTATATAAAAACCAGCAGGACAGGAGACAGACATGCAAGGCGTACACATAACAAATGAAATCGGTCATTTAAAAGCCGTACTTGTCCATCGACCAGGAACTGAAACACAAAACTACCCTGATGCCGACTTCAGCCAAGTTTTCTCCCTGCGAAAATGGAGCGGTCGTTTTGACCTCGACAAAGCAATATATGAGCACGATTCCATGGTTCAATTGCTTGAGAAGCATGGCGTAGAAACCATTGAAATTAGGGACCTTCTCGAAGACTCACTTGAAACTGAGCCCCAATCACTTAAATGTTTTATTGATGACTACCTCCGTTGCAGTGGGGCAACAGGCAGAGAGTTCCTCGAGACAATAACCCAGCTGTTTGAGAACGCTAAGAACACCCAGGAATTGGTGAATATAGTACTTAACGGCATTCGCTTTGGAGACACTGAGCTATGTTCAAACCAGTCGGAAACACTACGGGCGCTCGTGCACGAGCAATTTGACCCCGCCTCGCTCTTGGTCAATCCCCTCAACACGCTTTTTTTCACTCGTGATCCTGCTGTGGTAGTCGGAGACGGCATCATCCTAAATCATATGTATTGGCCTGAGCGTGATCGTGAGGTCGCCTTATACCGGCAGATATTCACCCACCACAAGATCATGGGAGAAACCCCGGTATGTGATTTGAACAGGAGTAGTTACCATATCGAAGGCGGAGACATTCTTGTTATCAGTGCTAAGACATTATTAGTTGGAATCTCTGACCGAACTGAACCCGCCGCCGTCGAGTCACTTGCCAAAGAGCTCCTGACCTCAAATAAATTCCAGACCACCGAGCTAATTGCGATTCGAGTCCCCTCTGACGGGCTGCGTATCCACCTCGATACGTTCATAAGTAGAATTGATCACGACGCGTTCCTCATCGATCGTGAGATATGCAATGCCGTTGATGCATACAGCATTCAACTAAAACGATCCGGAAAGGGCCTTACGATCACTCCTATCGATCGCACGATTCCGGAAATACTCTCTGCAGCCTGTTGCGAACCAATAAAAGTAATTGACTGCGGAGGCGGGAATCAAACCGCCTACGAAAGAGAGCGCCGGAACAACGCAACGTCTATCCTTGCGCTCTCGCCAGGAAAACTATGCGTATATGAAGAAAACGTTTGGACCAACGAAGCGCTTGAGAAAGCAGGAATGGAATTATTCCCGTTATCCATTGACGAGCTCACCAAAGGCTATGGTGGCACAAACTGTCTATGCCTCCCTCTGTGGCGAGAGGATCTATAGCCATGGGCTTCGGGGCAATTATTCGTAAACTCCGCACCATGGAGCACCTTGGTCAGGCGCAACTTGCAGAGATGTTGGGGGTATCTAAAGAGACCGTTTGTCGTTGGGAAAAAAGTCGGTATGCCCCCCGTGAGCGCCATATCGAAAAGTTACAAGCGCTCTTCGGTTGCACCCGCGATGAACTTGTTGGCGAGGAAAACGGTTTGGCCGTAAAGCTCGCAAATAAAAGAATCGTCACCGACGAAGACCCTGCTATCCACGAAATGGAGGGCGCATTTCCCGTCATCGATATCGAATCGCAAAAGCGCCGCATCACGCACAGCCAACAAAATGCTTGCGCGCCTGTAGACGTAGCCAAGCGTCACCCACATAGCGTTTTCGTTAAAATCAAAGGTGACGAAATGTCCCGCATTTACCCTCCCGGCAGCTTACTACTTGTCGATACCACCGCAAAGCCTTGGAACGGCTGTGCTGTATTGGCGCTCGCAGACGGTAAAACACCGGTAATTAGGCGATTTGCAGAAGGAAACGACATGATTGTGCTGTCGTCCCATTCATATGCAACAGCAAGTCCGGATCTGATGTTTAACAAACGGAGGATTAGAATCATAGGAGTCGTCGTTTGGTATCAAGCGAGCCACGATCACACGCTTAATTAAATCGACTTTCCCAAAAACAACCGTACCGCACAGACAGCTCAAAGCCCCAGCCCAAAAGAACTACTTTTTGGCGGCTTTGCGCTCGTCGCGGATGCGGGCGCGGTCCATGGCCGCCTCGACAGCCGAGAAGCGGCAACCACAGTAGTTCTGCCGATACATGCCAAGCTCGCGCGAACGGCGTGTCGCCTCGGGGTAATACGGGCGAAAATCGCGAATCACCGGGGTGAGCCCATGTGCCGCCGCCAAGTGCTCAAGCACGTCATTGCAGGTATCGAACAGCTGGTACGGCGAGACGGCGAGCGTCGTGCCCACAAACTCAAACCCGCGCTCCTGGGCCACGCGGCACGCCTCGGCCAAGCGCAGGGCATAGCACGCGCGACAGCGACGAGGCCGATCGGCACCCAGCGGTGCCACGCCGGTCTCCCAGCGATCGCGGTCCTCCCCTGCCTCGATGAGCTCGATATCGCCATCGGCACACCACCGGCGCAGCTCGTCCAAGCGGCGCTGCCATTCATCGCGCGGTTGAATATTGGGGTTGGTCCAGCAAATCGTGGGCTCAAACCCCTCCTCGCGCAGCAGGCGAACCGGCTCAAGCGAGCATGGTGCACAGCACGCATGCAGCAACAACGACTTCATCGACATCTCCTCACCCAAAAAAGCGCACGCCAAAGGACGTATCCTCGCAGGCGACAATGCGGCGGTCGCGCAAAATGGTCCGCACGTAATACCAGTCGCCTACACAGCCCGACAAATGCAAGCTGGCAGCCAGATAGCACAGCAGCGGATAGCCCGAAAACGCAAACCCCAGGGCAAGCGTTGTCGTCACAACAACCGTCGGCGCCAGGCAAACCGCCATGTACCGCCGGCGCGAATACACAACGCCTTCGGCGCAGGCATAGATCATCGCCGTCTCGCGATTCGCCCCAAAGGTCACCTTCGCGCCCGCAGGCGCCAGCAGCTTAAAAAACACACCGTGCACCAGCTCGTGCACGGCAAATGAAGCCGCCGAAACCGCAGTCAAGCCGACCATCCAGCCCAAGACGGCCATCCAGCCGCCCGCGTCAGCCGCATCCAAGTCTGCAGGCCCGCCCAGCAGCATAAACACCGGCACCAGGCACACGGCAAACACCACAAGCACGGCCATCCCCCACACAAAGCAAGCGTGCAGAAAATCCTCGTCTTCAAACGCATGTATGTTGGAAATCTCATTCATAGCATCTTAGGATAGCGCCCCTGCCACGTACCCGTCCGCATGTGCGATAATGTCGAACGATATGCACGAATTGACCACCGCGCCGCCGAGCCCCACGCCCGACTGCGCTCTCACCATATGCGAAGGAGTCCCATGGCATCCAAATACTCCATGAACGACCGTCCCAGCTGGCCTCGCCGCGCCATCGTTACCGCCGGCGAGCCCTATGGCAACAAGGGCCTTCACTTTGGCCACGTTGGCGGCGTCTTTGTCCCTGCCGACTTCTTCGCCCGCTTCCTGCGCGACCGTCTGGGCCGCGAGAACGTCATCTTCACCTCGGGCACCGACTGCTATGGCTCACCCATCATGGAGAGCTACCGCAAGCTCAAGGAGAACGAAGGCTACGACAAGTCCATCGGCGAGTATGTCGAGTCCAATCACTCCCGCCAGGCCGCGACCCTCAACAACTACAACATCAGCTGCGACATCTACGGTGGCTCGGGCCTTGAGCCGGCGGCCCAGATCCACAACGAGGTGACCGCCGAGATTATCAAGCGCCTGCACGAGCAGGGCACCATCTCCAAGCGCTCCACGCTGCAGTTCTACGATGCCAAGGCCGGCACGTTCCTCAACGGCCGCCAGGTGATCGGCCGCTGCCCCATCCAGGGCTGCAAGTCCGAGAAGGCCTATGCCGACGAGTGCGACCTGGGTCACCAGTTTGAGCCCGAGGAGCTCATCGCGCCCAAGAGCCAGCTCACCGGCGAGGTGCCCGAGCTGCGCCCGGTCGACAATCTCTACTTTGACCTGCCGGCCTACCTCGACTTTATGAAGACCTATACCGCTAAGCTCGCCCAGAACCCGCAGGTTCGCTCCGTGGTCTCCAAGACTATGGAGGAGTGGCTGCTGCCGGCCCAGCTCTACATCCAGAACAAGTTCCGCGAGGCCTTCGATGCCGTCGAGGATCAGCTTCCTGAGCACACCGTGCTGGAGCCCGAGGGCAACAAGAGCAGCTTTACCGTCACCTTCCCCAGCTGGAAGGAGCGCGACGATGCCCACGCAGTGCTCGCCAACGGTGGCGTGCGCTTCCGCAGCGGCAAGGCGCTCGTGCCCTTCCGCATCACCGGCAACATCGACTGGGGCGTTCCGGTGCCCGAGGTCGATGGCGTCTCCGACGTCACCTGCTGGTGCTGGCCCGAGAGCCTGTGGGCGCCCATCAGCTATACGCGTACCGTGCTCGCACGCGATGCCAAGGCCGCCGGCGTGACCGAGGGCGTCGCCGCCCAGGATGCCGCCCTCATGGGCGAACCCGCCGCCAATTCCACGCAGGTCCCCGCGCCCACCTACCAGCACAGCTCGCTCGACTGGCGCGACTGGTGGTGCTCTGACGACGCTCAGATTTACCAGTTCATCGGTCAGGACAACATCTATTTCTACTGCATCGCGCAGACCGCCATGTGGGAGGCCCTGGGCTGGGACCTTACGCAGAGCACCGTCAGCGCCTGCTATCACCTGCTCTACATGGGCAAAAAGGCCAGCTCGTCCTCGCAGACGCCTCCCCCGCCGGCAGACGACCTGCTCAACCACTACACCTGCGAGCAGATGCGCGCGCACTGGCTGTCGCTCGGCCTGTCCGAGAAGCCGGTGAGCTTTAGCCCTAAGGCATACGACACGCGTGTGACTGGCAAGGACAAGGACGGCAACGAGGTGCGCGCCTGCGACGACAAGCGCGTTATCGACCCGGCCCTTAAGGAGAGCGCGCTGCTGA
>URYA01000104.1 GCA_900551975.1 uncultured Collinsella sp.
GTCAAGTGGTCCGCCGTTCGGTAGAACGGCGGAACTAATTAGCTCTGGCGGTAATGGTCAAAGAAGTCGGCGAGGTCTTCGAGGGACTCTTTGAGTACTTCCATGCGCGGCAGGTACACGATACGGAAGTGGTCGGGCTCAGCCCAGTTGAAGCCGCCGCCACGCGTGATCAGGATCTTCTTCTCGTGCAGCAGGTCAAGGGCGAACTGCTCGTCATCGGTGATGTTGAACTTTTTAACATCCATCTTGGGGAAGATGTAGAACGCCGCACGCGGCTTAACCACCGAGATGCCGTCAATCTTGTTGAGCGCCTCATACACAAAGTTGCGCTGCTCGTAGACACGGCCGCCGGGACGGATGTAGTCGTTGACCGACTGATGGCCACCGAGTGCCGTCTGAACGATCGACTGAGCCGGCACGTTGGAGCACAGGCGCATGTTCGAGAGCATGTTGACGCCCATGATGAAGTCGCTCATGCAGCTCTGGTTGCCCGAAAGCACCATCCAGCCAATACGATAGCCCGCAATCATGTGCGACTTGGAAAGGCCGCTAAAGGTGACGCAGGGCAGGTCGGGGGCGAGCGAGGCAATCGAGACGTGCTCGTAGCCGTCCATGCAGAGGCGGTCGTAGATCTCATCGGCAAAGATCATCAGCTGATGCCTGCGTGCAACCTCGACGATGCCCTCGAGCACCTCGCGCGGGTAGACCGAGCCCGTGGGGTTGTTGGGGTTGATGATGACGAGGGCCTTGGTCGCGCTCGTGATCTTGGACTCCATATCCTCCAGGTCGGGATACCAATCCGCCTGCTCATCGCATAGATAGTGCACGGGATGACCGCCGGCGAGGGTTGCGCACGCCGTCCAGAGCGGATAGTCGGGGCTGGGGATCAGAATCTCGTCGCCATTGTCGAGCAGCGCGTTCATCGAAAGCTGAATGAGCTCGGACACGCCGTTGCCCGTGTAGATGTGCTCCATTTGAACATTGGGCAGGCCCTTGATCTGCGAGTACTGCATAATCGCCTTGCGCGCAGAGAACAGGCCGCGCGAGTTGGAATAGCCTTCGCAGTCGGGCAGCTGCTGGCGCATGTCCTTGATGACCTCGTCGGGCGTGCGGAAACCGAAGGGCGCCGGGTTGCCGATATTGAGCTTGAGGATGCGCTCGCCCTCGTCCTCCATACGGGCGGCCTCGTCGACGACGGGACCGCGCACATCATACAGGACGTTATCAAGCTTGGTGGATTTAGAAAAAGTACGCATGGTGGTGCTCCTTGCAATTTGAGCTGAGGGATGGGGTTCGGGCTTGGAAACGTTACGAGGCGATGATGTCTCGCCTTGATCGGCGTCACCGGCAAGCAGCCAGGTAACATCGACCTCCAAAATGCGGGCGAGCAGCTCAGCCACATCGCGCCGCGGGATCGTCTTGCCGCTCACATATTGGCTCATCTGACTCTTGCCGAGTTTTTTGCCGAGCATCTCCGATGCGCGGATTACGTCCGACTGGCGAACGTCGCGATCGGACATAGTCTGTCGCAGGCGATCGCTAAACGTCTCTTGGGCCACTAGAACCTCCTTGCTGGCAAAGTTCAATTTATAGAATACGAATTGAACCAAGGTTCAATTTAGGCAGCAGTATAACGCGGCACCTCATTCGAAAGTTCAATTTCATAAGAAAATGCACCAGACTCTGAGATTTGCCCAAAGTGGGCAATGACGCGCACACGTTTAGAGGTATTCGAGGAAACGGGCGGCGGCAAGCGAAACATCGGCCGTTCGATATATCGCATTGATCTGCCGATGAGGATGTCCCTCGAGCGGGCGCACGGCAACATCGAACTGGCAGCGGCGCAAGATGAGCGCCGGAAGAATGCTCACGCCCAGACCGTCCTCGACCATGGCCATAATCGCATAATCATCCCAGGTCGACAGCTTAGAGCGTACCGCCAGGCCCGCGCGGCGAAACAGCGGCGTAATCTCGTCGTCGCTACCGCGTTCCAGCAGGATAAACTGCTCGTTGGCCAAATCGGCAAGGGAAACGACCTCCGCGGTGGCAAGCGAGGAGTCCGCTGGCACCACGGCCATCAGCTCGTCTTGCACCAACGGTCGCGACGCCATGCCGACGCCGCGTGGCTCGCGCGGAATAAAGCCCAGGTCGCAGCGACCTTCCGCCACCCATTGTTCAATCTCTGAGTAATCGCCCATCAGCAACTCATAATCGACGTCCGGATGATCGGCGCGAAAGCGCGCAATCACCGGCGGCAGCACGTGGGTCGCCACACTCGAAAACGTACCGATGCAGATTTTGCCGCGCATGAGTCCACGCATCTCATCCACCCGTCGCTGCAAGCGAGTGAATTCCTCGCAGAGCGCCTCGACAGCCGGCATGACCTGCCGCCCGTCGGCAGAAAGAGCCACGCCCTCGCGACTGCGGTCGAGCACCTTAAAACCCCAGTCGGCCTCAAGATCGGCCACCATACGGCTCACGCCCGACTGCGAATAGCTCAGGCGCTCGGCAGCACGCGTAAAGCTTCCGGCGCGCACCGTCTCCAGCAGCACCTGCATCTTTTGGATATTGGTCTCCACGGCACGTCCCCACCCTTGCATGAGTTTTTGTCATGTTTTCCATGCATTATATTCGCTTTTCTTCTAAAGCCAGTTCACCCATAGTGAACATGTTCGGATATAGAGGGGATGTCAGCGCATGAACAACGGACTGTTTACATACTTAGCAGCATTACTGTTGTTTGGCTCTAACGGCATCATCGCCGCAGCTATCGCACTGCCGAGCTCCGATATCGTGCTGCTGCGCACTTTTCTGGGAGCCCTCTCGCTTATAACCATCCTCGCCACTACCCAACACCATAAGTTGCAGGCGCCATCTCGTCCCCGCGAAGCCGCGGCCCTCCTCCTCTCGGGAGCTGCGCTGGGCGCCAGCTGGATTTTTCTGTTCCGCGCCTACCAGACGATCGGCGTCGGCGTATCCTCGCTGCTGTACTACTGCGGCCCCATCATTGTCATGGCGCTCTCCCCGCTCATCTTTGGCGAAAAGCTGACCGGCGGCAAAATCGCCGGCTTTGTCGCCGTCGCCTGCGGTGCTTTTCTCATTGCAGCGCAAGGTCTAGGCGGCAATATGCCCATTGCGGGCATCGTCTGTGGAATCGCCTCGGCCTTCTGCTATGCATTGATGGTCATCGCTAGCAAGGGTGCGCCGCACATCGAGGGCCTCGAGAACTCCACGCTCCAGGTGTGCGCCGCCTTTGTGACCGCACTGGTCCTCACGCTCATCACGCAGGGCGCTCCCTCATTCCTGTCCGCCGGTATCGCCACCAGTATTGATTGGCGCGCCGTCGCTATGCTCGGCGTCGTCAACACCGGCATCGGTTGCCTGCTCTACTTTAGCGCCGTCGCCAAGCTGCCCGTCCAGACCGTCGCTGTCGTCGGCTACCTCGAGCCGCTTTCGGCGATCGTGTTCTCGGCCGGCCTTTTGGGCGCAGCCATAACATCGGTCCGCCTGATGGGCGCCGCGCTTATCATCGGCGGCGCGATTTTTTGCGAACTCGCCGGCAAACGCGCAAACGCCAAGGCTGGCATCGCCCAGACAGCACGTGCTTAAAAGCCCTGCTTTGAAATGCTACCTGCATAGATAAATAATCCCCAGCTGAGGATTATTGTCTAAAATAACCCGATGTGCCAAACTGCTCTTGTATGTATAAAGACGGCATAAAGTTTTTTGTCCTAGACAGATAACCGGATGTCTAAGGGAGTCCTCGTGGCACACAACAAACTGGAGGCAAACCTCCAAGACCAGCGCGGGCAAGGCGGGCACGGAGCCATCCCCCTCTCCGCTGGCATGCTGCTCGTAACGCTCGGCGTCGTCTATGGCGACATCGGCACGAGCCCCATGTACACCATGAAATCAATCGTCGCCAACAACGGCGGCATCGGTACCGTCAGCGAGGACATGATCCTGGGCGCGCTTTCGCTCGTCATCTGGACCATGACGCTCGTGACCACGGTCAAGTACGTGGTAATCGCCATGAAGGCCGACAACCACAACGAAGGCGGCATCTTCGCCCTGTTCAGCCTCGTGCGCAAGGTGGCGCCATGGCTGATTCTCCCCGCCATGATCGGCGCCGACGGCATCCTCACCCCCGCTGTCACGGTCACCACAGCCATCGAGGGTCTGCGCACCATCGAGTGGGGCCACGCGCTGTTGGGTGACGGGCAAACTAACGTCATCATTATTACCATCATCATTATCTGCGGCCTGTTTGCCATGCAGCGCGCTGGCACCTCGTCAATCGGTAAGCTGTTCGGCCCGCTCATGACGCTGTGGTTCCTGTTCCTGGCAGGCGCCGGCCTGTTCAACATGCTCGGCAACCTGTCCATCTTGCGCGCGCTCAACCCCATCCGCGGCATCATGTTCCTGTTCTCGCCCATCAACCACTCGGGCATTATGGTGCTCGGCTTTGTCTTTCTGTCGACGACCGGCGCCGAGGCCCTCTACTCGGATATGGGCCACGTTGGCAAGGCCAACATCTATGCATCCTGGCCGTTTGTTAAGGCGGCCCTTATCCTCAACTATCTGGGTCAAGGCGCTTGGCTGCTCGCCAATAACTCCAACCCCCAGATGCTCGCGATGGATATCGTCAACCCGTTCTATATGATGCTTCCCGAGCCCCTGCGCCCCTTTGCCATCGTGCTTTCGGCCGTGGCGGCCATCATTGCCTCGCAGGCGCTCATCACCGGCTCGTTCTCGCTGGTATCCGAGGCAACGCGTCTCAACCTTATGCCGCATCTGCGCATCCACTACCCCAGCGACACCAAGGGGCAGCTCTATATTCCGCTCGTCAACAACATCATGTGGGTCGGCTGCATCTTCATCGTGCTGCTGTTCCAGAACTCCGAGCGCATGGAGAGCGCCTACGGCCTCGCCATTACCGTGACCATGCTCATGACCACGACGCTTTTGACGAGCTATATCGTCGGCATTCTCAAGCACAGACTGGGCGCCTGCGTCTTCGCCCTGCTTTTTGGCGCCATCGAGCTCTGCTTCTTTGCCTCGTGCCTCACTATGTTCTTTGACGGCGGCTATGTGATGATCTTCCTGGCCGCACTGCTGTTTGGCCTTATGTACGTGTGGCGTCGTGGCACCGCCATCGAGCGCACGCAAACGATCCTGCTGCCCGTCTCCAAGTACATCGATCAGCTCAACCGCCTGCGCAACGACGAGACCTACCCCGTGCTCGCCGACAATCTGGTGTTCCTCACCAACAGCTCCGATCCGCTCACGCTCGACCGCGACGTGCTCTATTCCATCCTGGACAAACATCCCAAGCGCGCCAAGGCATACTGGTTCATTAACGTGCACGTTACCGACGAGCCCTATACGCACGAGTATTCCGTCGAGACCTTTGGCACGGACTTCCTCTTCCGCGTGCGCCTGGACCTGGGCTTTAAGGTCAACCAGCGCGTTAATGCCTACCTGCGCCAGATCGTTGGCGACCTGATGGCATCGGGCGAGCTGCCGCCGCAACATCACACCTACTCCATCTACGAGACGCGCGGCAACGTAGGTGACTTCCGCTTTTGCATGCTGCGCAAGATGCTTGCCCCCGAAACGGACATCAACCGCAATGACCACCGCGTGATGGCCATCAAGTACGCCGTCCGCCGCGCCTGCGGAAGCCCGGCACGCTGGTACGGTCTTGAGAACTCGGCCATCATCATCGAGTACGTGCCTCTCTTTGCCCGCATGCGCCCGGCCGTTAAGCTCGTGCGCACCCAGGTGCCGCTCGAGGTTCAGATCGAAGAGGCCGAGGAAATGGAAGTCGACATCTTCTCGGACGACTTGGTCAACGGCAACGAAGCCGGTAAGGACATGAACGTCGATCCCACCGAGCTGCTCGAGAGCGTCGCAGATACGCCCGAACAACAGCTCGACGGCCTCGAGAGCGACCAGCTCAACGACGCCAACTTCTAGCGACGTCACAAATCAACGACAGCGGCCCTGCATCTCACGGGAGATGCAGGGCCGCTTTGCATTGCAGTAAAGCTA
>URYA01000105.1 GCA_900551975.1 uncultured Collinsella sp.
GAACCAAAAGAGCTTCGCGCTCGTTGGGGATGTTGTCCTCGATAACGGCATCGAGGGCAGCGTTGAGTAGTTGGCCTAGCTCAGGCCCCGGCTTCACACCGGCACGGATCAGGTCGCCGCCGTTGATGGCGAGCATCTTGAGCGTATAGGGCTCCCCCGCCTTCAGCAGCTCGTGCGCCATCGCGCGCATCTCCTCAATCGTCTCAACGTAATAGAAGCACGACGGGGCCTTGCCGAGCGTGTCGGCACGCTTAAGATCCATGAGCTCGTCCATCAAACGCGGCGTGTCGACGCCCTCGCCCGAAAGCGCGCGCATCATATTGAGCAGGCAGGAGCGCTCGGGGCGCAGCGGCTTGTCGTGATATTTGATGAGCAGGCACACGTCGCGCACCAGGTCGTGCGAGAGCGCCAGGCGATCCATAATGACGCGTGCTTTCTTGGCGCCGAGCTCGGGATGACCGTAGAAGTGTCCGCTGCCGGCGTGATCGACCGTGAAACAATCGGGCTTGGACACATCGTGCAAAAACGCCGCCCACATAAGGCTCGACGAGGGCGCGACGCCGTCGCACAGCGCAAGCTCCCCTGCCACCGTCAGCACACGGGCGATATGCTCGTAAACGTTAAACGCATGATAGACACTTCGCTGATCAAAGCCGTGACCCGCTGCCAGCTCAGGCACAGAGGCACAGATGAGCTCGGGGTAGCGCAGCATCGCGTCTCCCCCATGACCGGTCGAAAGAATGCCCTCAAGCTCAATACCCACACGCTCGCGCGCCACGGCGTCGAGCAGCGGCGCGCACTCGGCAAGCGCGCGCTTAGTCTCGGGCTCAATCATAAAGTCCAGGCGGCAGGCAAAGCGCACCGCACGCAACATGCGCAGGGCGTCCTCGTTAAAGCGACGCTTGGGATCGCCGACAGCGCGAATCAGCTTGCGCTCCAAGTCACCCTGGCCGTCGTAGCGGTCGACAAGCCCGCGCTCGGGATGCCATGCCATAGCGTTGACGGTAAAGTCGCGGCGCGCCAGATCGTCCTCGAGCGAGGCGGCACGCTCCACACTCTGGGGATGGCGACCATCGGTGTAAAAGCCATCCAGACGGTACGTGGTGACCTCGATACGCTCGCAATCGGAAATAGCCGTGATTCCGCCAAATTTAATGCCCGACTCCACGACCGCGATACCAGCGGCCTCGAGCGCCACCTTGGACTCCTGCCACAGGCCGCTACAGCACATATCAACATCGTGGCTGGGGCAACCCATCAGGGCGTCGCGCACCCAACCGCCCACGTACCAAGCCTCAAGACCAGCCGCCTCAAGCGCGCGCAGGACGCGCAGGGACGCATCGGACGGTTGAGTACCGTTGAGCGAAACATTGCACATGCCTATGGCCTCCTGCACTTGTGAGCGTTAATCGATGGTTCTCAAGAAGTCTAACAAGAAACGAGAAAGCGCGCACACGCAATCGCGTCGTCGATTAGATAAAACGAGACAGCAGACGCCACATACGTTCAGCGCACAAAAAACACCCGCCTCGGAGATCCAAAGCGGGTGTTCGGCAGCGATTATTCGATGCGGCTAGCAGACCTGACGAACTTCGATGTTCTTCTTGTATTCATCCACCTTGGCAAAGTCGCCCAGGCCCGGGCACTCGACCACGTTGGCGCCAGTGGCCATCGAAAGGCGCAGGGCGTCCTCGACGCGCTCGGGAGCGTCGTGCCACACAGACAGGAAGGCAGCGAGCGAGGAATCACCGGCGCACACCGTCGACAGCAGCTTGACGTCGAAGGTGCGGTTAGCAAACCAGATGTGCTCGCCGTTGGAGAAGTACGCGCCGGCGCCACCGAGGGTCAGCAGCACGTTCTTGGCGCCCTTGGCGTGCAGCTCGGCCATCGCGCCCTTGACGGACTCGTCGTCGCCACCGCTCACCTTAATGCCAAAGATGTCGAGCAGCTCATCGTCATTGGGCTTGATCAGCAGCGGCTCCATGGCAATGAGGTCTGCCAGCTGATGGCTCGAGATGTCGAGGACGAACTCGGCCCCCTTGGCCTTGACGCGGCGCAGGACCTCGGCCAAGAAGCCCTCGGAAGTGTTGGGAGGCAGCGAGCCGCTGATGACTAGGCAGGTCATGTCATCGAGCGAATCGATGAGCTCAAACATCTCCTGCTCGTTGGCCTCGTTGATGGCGGCACCGGCGTTGACCATGTTGTACTCGGTGTCGGGGCCGGCGTTGAGGAACACATTGACGCGCGTAATGCCGTCGGTCCACACGGGCTTGACGGGCACGCCCAGGGCCTCGGCGCCCTTAACGATAAACTCGCCCGAGAAACCGGCGAAAAAGCCCAGGATCGTGGTGTCGACGCCGTAGTGGTCAAGCGTAAACGAGACGTTGAGGCCCTTGCCGTTGGGCGTGTAGACGGCGTTGCGGGTACGCGTGACGGTGTTGGCAGCAAGACCGTCGCAGGCGATGTTGTAGTCAATGGCGGGATTTGCAGTGAGCGTGTAAATCATGAATGTTCCTTTCACGAAGCACCGTGTTAATGAAAGTATATTCCACGCATCGGTAAAAGGCTAGGACAACTCGGTGAACGGTGTGGAAGCGATGAAGTACGGCGGAACACCTCTCCCCCGTGGCGGAACAAAAAGGCGCCCCAGCCGAAACCGGGGCGCCACATGCGCACGAATATGTCGCGTTTCGATTACTGACGATCGAGCTTGCGGACAGCAACGCGCTTGCTGTACTCGTCGACGTGACCGAAGTCGCCGATGCCGACGGACTCGGCAACGTTGGCGCCGGTGGCCATAGCGAGCTTCATAGCCTCCTCGACGTTGTCGCGATCCCTGTACCACTTGTGCAGGAACGCAGCGAGGGTGCAGTCGCCGGCGCAGACGGAAGAAACCAGCTTGATGTTGAACTCACGCTTGGCGTACCAGATGTCCTCGCCGTTGGAGAAGTAAGCGTCGCCGCGGCTACCACGGGTGAGCAGCACGTTCTGAACGCCAGCGTCGTGAGCCATCTTCATGGCAACGCGGACCTCGTCGTCGGTGTCGACCGGCACGCCGAAGATGGCCTTCATCTCGTGATGGTTCGGCTTGATGAGCAGCGGCTTCTTGTGAGCGAGCTCCTTGAGCTTGTCGGAGGACAGGTCCAGGACGACGTCGGCGCCACGAGCCTGAGCGTGCTCCATGACCTGAGCCAGGAAGTCGGGCGTAGCTTTGGGAGGCACGGAGCCGGAAACGATCAGGCACTCAAGATCGCCCGCGGTGTCCAGGATGTTGTAGAGCTCCTCCTGGTGCTGCGGCGTGATCGGAGCACCCGGGTTCAGGATGCCGTACTCGTGCTGGCCATCGTTGACGTAGGTGTTAATGCGCGTGATACCGTCGGTCCAGACCGGGCGGCAGAGGCAACCCAGGTTCATGACCTCCTCGACGATGAACTTGCCCGTGAAGCCAGCAAAGAAGCCGAGTGCGACGGTGTCAACGCCCATCTTCTTAAAGGCGAAAGACACGTCAAGGCCCTTGCCGTTAGCCGTGTAGCTGGCCGAGCCGGTGCGGACGTTCTCATCGGGCTCGAGCGGAGAGCTCGAAACCGTCATGTCGACAGCCGGGTTAGCGGTTAGCGTGTAGAACATTTACAGTACCCCCTGTATATGTGAGGGCCGCGTGGCCGGCCCATTCCAACCACGCGGTTACCTCTGATACCAAATTAGCGAGCTGCGGACTCGAGCAGTGCCTTGACCTCGGCTGCGGTGTTGCAGGCGAGCGCCTTCTCGGCGAGCTCGTCGCACTCGGCCTTGGTCCACTGGCTGATGGTCTTGCGGGCGCGCAGGATCGAAGGAGCGCTCATCGAGAACTCCTCCAGGCCCCAGCTGATCAGCAGCGGCTCGAGCAGCGGATCGGCA
Source organism: uncultured Collinsella sp. (assembly GCA_900551975.1). Taxonomy (GTDB): domain Bacteria; phylum Actinomycetota; class Coriobacteriia; order Coriobacteriales; family Coriobacteriaceae; genus Collinsella. The sequence continues at coordinate 3,898 of URYA01000105.1, forward strand.
GCGGCCTCGCCGCACATACCGACCATGATGCCGGCCTTCACGCCGCTCTCGATGATGTTCTTGAGCGAGCGGAGCACGGAGGGATAGTAAACCTGGTACAGGTTGGAGATGGTGTCGTTACCACGGTCGGCGCACATGGTATAGCCGATCAGGTCGTTGGTGCCGATGGAGAAGAAGTCGGCGACCTCGGCAAGACGGTCTGCGAGCAGCGAAGCGGCAGGCGTCTCGACCATGATGCCGACCTCGATGTTCTCGTTGAACTTGCGACCCTCTTCGGTCAGCTCGGCCTTGCACTGCTCGACGAGCTCCTTGACAGCCAAGACCTCCTCGACGCAGGTGACGAGCGGGATCATGATCTTGACGTCACCGAAGGCGCTAGCGCGCAGCAGAGCGCGGAGCTGGACCTTGTACTGATCGGGATTGGCCAGGCAGTAACGCACGGCGCGGAAGCCCATGAAGGGGTTGTCTTCCTTGACCATATGCAGATACGGAATCTCCTTGTCGCCACCCACATCGAGCGTGCGGATGATGACCGGAGCACCCTTGAGCGCGCTGGCGACCTTACGGTAGGCGTTGAACTGCTCCTCCTCGGAAGGAAGCTCAGCAGAGTCCATGAACAGGAACTCGGAGCGGAACAGACCGATGGCCTCGGCGTCGTGATCGAGCGCGTTGGGCACGTCATCGGGGTTACCGATGTTGCAGGCGATGATCTTCTTGATGCCATCGGCAGTCACGGACGGCTTGCCACGGAAGGCCTCGAGGGCTGCCTTCTCGGCAGCGAAGGCCTCGGCCTTGGCGGTGTAGGCAGCGAGCGTCTCCTCGTCGGGATCGGCCTCAACGATACCCTTGCCACCGTCGACGACAACGGTCATACCGTTGCGCAGCGCGGTGCAGCTATTGGAAACCGAAAGGACAGCCGGGATCTCGAGGGCGCGCGCAATAATCGCGGAGTGCGACGTGCGGCCACCGGTCTCGGTGACGATACCGGCAACGTGGGCCTTATCGATCGTGGCGGTCATGGACGGCGTGAGGTCGTGCACGACAACGACGGTGTTCTCAGGCAGGACGGAGAGGTCGACGACCTCCTTGCCCAGCAGCTCGGCCAGAATACCGGTGCGGATGTCGGCGATGTCGGCCGCGCGCAGACGGAACATCTCGTCGTCCATGGACAGGAACATGTTCTCGAACATGGTCGAGGTGTCCATGAGCGCCTGCTCGGCGCAGGTACCGCCGTCAATGGCGGCGTTGATGGCGTCAGTCATGCCCGGGTCCTGAGCCAGGACAATGTGTCCGCTCATGATCTCGGCCTCGGCCTCGCCCACCGTCTCCTTCATATGGTCGGCCTGAGCCTGGGTCTTCTCGCAGAAGACCGAAAGAGCGGACTGATAGCGCTCCTTCTCTGCTGCCGAATCAGCAACCTCGTGCGGCTCAAACGTCAAGTCGGGATCGACGGCGACCATGACGGTGCCGATACCGATGCCCTCGGAAGCGTTGACTCCCTGATACATTCCCATTCCTCTCTCCGTGTCATGTGATAAAGCGTTTTGCCATATCCATGACAAAAGAGCGCAGCTACCTTAGAACAGGTCACTGCGCCCCCAAATATGAACTTAGTTGTTCAACATGCGACCCGTTTGAGTTCTACTCGCCAAGACCGCTCTTGATGAGCTCGATGGCAGCAGCCAGAGCCTCGGCCTCATCGGCGCCGTCGCACTTGACCTCGACCTCGGTACCGCAGGGGATACCAGCAGCCATGAGGGCCATCGGGGACTTGCCGTTGACCTCCTTCTCGGGGGTGACGACCGTCACGTCACAGGCGTACTTGCCCATGGTGGAGGCGAACAGACCAGCCGGACGCATGTGCAGACCCTGAGGATTAACGAGGGTAGCCTTCTCAGAAACCATAATTGACTCCTTTTTGTGTTTAACCCCTGTCATGCATGTGGCAGGAGTCAGATTCACGACGTTGTTTATATTAACTCACATCAAACGGTTTTTCATTATGTTTCAGACGAATTATTGGACAGATGTGTTTGTCGTCCGCTTGCTCGCCGGGCGGGCGCGGGTTAAGTTTGCTGCTCTACAGTCCTGCGCAAGACGGAAAGCACATTAAGTGCTTTC
>URYA01000106.1 GCA_900551975.1 uncultured Collinsella sp.
CGCTGGACGGCTACGGCATGGGCGGCATCCTGGCCGACGATATGGGCCTGGGCAAAACACTGCAGATGATCGCGCACATTCTGGCGCGCGTGGAGGCGGGGGACACCAAACCAACGCTCGTGGTATGCCCTGCGTCGCTCGTGTACAACTGGACCGCCGAGCTGGAGCGCTTTGCCCCCTCGCTTGATGTGTGCGCCATTGTGGGTGCCAAGGCTCAACGCCGCGTGCAGATCGCCGGCGTGGTCGAGCATAACGTGGTTGTAACGTCGTATGACCTTATGCGGCGCGATGTCGACGAGTACGTCGAGCAGGACTTTGCCCGCGTGGTGCTCGACGAGGCCCAGTACATTAAAAACCCGCTCACCCAGGTGGCGCGCGCCGCCAAGCGCCTGCCTGCCGGCGTGCGCTTTGCCTTGACGGGCACGCCTATCGAAAACCGATTGTCCGAGCTCTGGAGCATCTTCGACTTTTTGATGCCGGGCCTTCTGGGTACGCGCGAGTCGTTTGCCAAGCGCTTCGAAAGCCCGGTCGAGCACGCCGAGGGTGACAGCGCCGCTCGTCTGCAGGTGCTCGTGTCGCCGTTTGTGCTGCGTCGCGTTAAGGAAGATGTGGTGGCCGACCTGCCCGAGAAGATCGAGGATACGGTGATGGCGCAGCTTGCCGGAGAGCAGCGCAAGCTTTACCTGGCCAACCAGGACCGCATTGCCCAGCAAGTGCAGCACCGTGAGGCATCCGAGTTTAAGAAAAACAAGCTCAAGGTGCTCGCCGAGCTCACCAAGTTGCGCCAGATCTGCTGCGACCCGCGTCTACACTACGAGGATTACAAGGCGGGAAGCGCCAAGCTCGATACGTGCATGGAGCTCGTGCACGGCGCCCACGACGGCGGACATCGCATCCTGTTGTTCAGCCAGTTTACGGGTATGCTCGATATCATCGGTAAGCGCTTGGCCAAGGAGGACATCGCCTTCCTTAAGCTCACGGGCGCATCGTCCAAGGAGGGCCGTGCCAAGATGGTTGCGCAGTTCCAAGCGGGCGAGGTGCCGGTGTTCTTGATTTCGCTCAAGGCGGGCGGCGTGGGCCTTAATTTGACGGCTGCCGACGTGGTCATCCACTACGACCCGTGGTGGAACGTGGCGGCGCAGGATCAGGCGACCGACCGCGCCCACCGCATTGGCCAACAGCACACCGTGACCGTGTACAAGCTCATCGCCAAGGACACGATCGAGGAGCGCATTATGCAGATGCAGGAGTCCAAGCGCGATCTGGTCAACAGCGTGCTCGGCGGCGACGGCATCTCGTCGGCACTGTTCACGCGCGAGGATGTCCTGGCGCTGCTCGGCGGCGACGGGCGTTAGCCGCGCGCGGGGTGGGACTGCTGGAGTGGGCAGGACGGTCGACGCATTTTGGCCCGACCGCTTGCCTGATCCGTTATGTGTTCATTTGCAATGCCGTGGATGGTTTGTCTGCCTTTGGGCATAAGAACCATCAAGAACATTGGCACATCAGCAAAGGAGAACATCATGGCGAAATTCTTTAAGGACTCCGACGGCAAGCTTGTTGCCGCCCTTGGCGATGGCGTTGCGACCCCTGCCGGCTGCACGGAGCTGACGGCGAACACCGAGGATGCGGCGCACGAGAAGCACGTGCCTGTTGTCGAGATCGAGCGCGACGGCCACGTCATTCGCGCGCGCGTGGGCTCGACGGAGCATCCTATGCTGCCCGAGCACTACATCGAGTGGATTGCGCTTGAGGCCGAGGGGCGCCTGGAGGTCCATTACCTCGAGCCCGGCATGAAGCCCACGACGTTTTTCGCTGGCGGCTCCAAGACCGGTACCGTCTATGCCTACTGCAACCTGCATGGGCTGTGGTCCGCGACGTTCTAGGAGCGCGCCCCCGCTCGGGGTATCATAGCTAGCATATGCACATGCGAGCGCCGGCTGCATTATGCGGCCGGCGCTTTTACTACGACAACGATGATTTACGACGGAAAGGCTGGGCCATGAAGCTCGCACTTGCACAGATCGATATGCGCCTGGGTGACATCGAGGGCATTTGCGGCCGCATCGAGGACCAGGCTCGCCTGGCTCATGAGCGCGGGGCGCGCGTACTGTGCGTCCCGGCTCCGCTCTTTATGGGTGCTCTGCCCGGCGGCCTGGTGGGCACTGCCGACTTTGAGCACGACATGCTGACAGGCCTGACGGGCGTTGCCGAGCGCATCCAAGAGCTCGATATGATTTGCATCGTGCCCGCTGCGGTTTCGTTTGAGGGCCAGCCCCTGCTTGACTATATGATGCTTAAGGATGGTCGCGTGGTGCCTGCGCGCGCAAGTATTGCCCTGCAGCGCGGTGAGAACAACGACACACGTTGGGCACCGCCGGTGTTTGACGTGGACGGCGTGCGCATCGCCGTGGTGTTTGACCTGGATCGCGAGCTCGAGATGCTGCCGACCGGTGTCGACCTCATTGCCTATTTCCAATTCAACGCGTTTGACATGACCGATCGCGAGACCGCCGCCGTCGCCGCCGTGCGCAGCGGTGCCTACCGCAAGATCGCCTCCAAGCGCAGCGTATGGTTTGCCTGCATGGCGCCGGTCGGCGCCTATGACGAGTCGGTGTATACCGGCGGGTCGTTTGTGCTCGACGATTGCGGTCGCGTGGTGGCCCAGGCGCCGTGTTTTGAGGAGAGCCTGCTGGTTCAGGAGATTCAGCGCGGCGTGATGCTCGATGCCCTGGAAGATCACGAACTGCCCGAGTTCCGTTCCGAGGAGTGGTTGTGGCAGGCGCTGGTGCTCGCCGTGCGCGACAACGCCCGAGCCCACGGTGCGTCGCGTGCTGTGGTGGCACTCGAGGGCGACTTGCCGTCGTCCCTGCTGGCGGCGCTGGCCGTCGACGCTCTGGGCCCGCGCAATGTGATTGGCCTGGTGCTGGGGCGCAACCGTATCTTTACGCCGGCGCAGGAAGAGACCGAGGCTGCCCGCTGTGCCGCCGTCCGCGCCATTGCCGAGCGTCTGCACATTCGCACTGTCGAGCGCGATGCACCGGATGCGGCGCGTGTGCTCGATCGCGACGTGTCGGCGGGCGATGCCGAGCGTCTGCGCTCGCGCACGCTGGGCCTCATGCTGGAGGACACGGCGCTCGAGCTGGGTGCGATGGCGCTGAGCCCGCTGTCCAAAACCGAATACGCGCTGGCGGCGCCGGCGCTTTGCGGCGGCTACCAGGGCGATTACGCGCCCTTTGGCGATGTGTACCTGTCGACGCTTGAGTTTGTGGCACGTGTGCGCAACCGCACGTCTGCCGTGGTGCCCCAAGAGCTCGTGACGCTCAACGCGGTGGAAGATTGTATGGAGCGCGTGCTGGCGCAGGCGCTCTCGACGCTCGACGGTCCGGTCGATATGCTCGACCGCGCGGCACAGCTGCTCGGCGGGCTTGAGCCGGGTGAGGTTGATGGGGCGCTCGAGGCGCACGTGGACCGCAATCGAGCTTTCGACGACATCCCGATGGCCGCTGGCAAGCCTGAGGCCTGCTCGCTGCTGCTGATGCTCGTTCGACAGGGTGAAGCTGCCCGCCGCATGTTGCCGATGGCGCCGATCGTCTCGGCCCGTTCGTTTGCCGAGCGTGCCTGGCCGTACATGCTCGCGTGGTCCGACCTGGGGCTTAACGGCAAGGAGCGTATGACGGTCGATTCGCTGGCGCGCGCCGAGGTGCGCCGTTTTGCTGACGAGGATACGAGCGAACGCGTGCGAAACGAGATGATGGGCGTGCTGGGCGAGCTACTGGGTATTTCGCCCGAGCAGATGGAGGAGCTGCGCTCTGAGGACGGTCAGCGTCGTTTGCATGAGGGTATGAAAAAGTTCGAGGGCGAGGTTCAGGACGCCATCGATAAGATGATGGGCGGTCAGGACAACTCGCAAGGTAGTCCCCAGGGTGGCCCGATGCCGCATCCGCCGGTTGATCCGAGGCAGTTCCCCTTTTTCTCGCAGAACTAACTATGGGATAGGATTCGCTTCCAACCCTGACACTTCAACTAAGCATCTCGGCTCCGTTGTGTTATTCTAGAACAGACGTTCGTGAATGATGCGCAGGGCCTTGTCTTGCGCTGTGCTTGTGGCGAGGGGAGGTTGGCTTGGTTATCTTGGGCATTGACCCCGGTTTGGCTCATACGGGCTGGGGGATTATCGAGGAGCGACGTGGCGAGGTTCGCTGCCGTGCCTATGGCTGCATCGAGACCAGTGCCGGAAGTCCGCTCGCGGTGCGCCTGTCGCATATCGCCCATGACCTTAAGGATGTCGTCGAGCGTTATCGACCCGACACGGCTGCTGTCGAGAGCATCTACTTTGGCGCCAACGTTCGTTCGGCCATCCCCACGGCGCATGCCCGCGGCGCTGCGCTTGTGGCGCTTTCGGAGTGCGCGCTCGAGATTGGCGAGTACACGCCCATGCAGATCAAACAGGCTGTGGTGGGCACCGGCGCCGCGGACAAGCGGCAGGTCGCCTACATGGTACGCACGCTAACGCAGCTCGACCACGACCCGCATCCCGACCATGCCGCCGATGCCCTGGCCTGCGCCATCTGCCACGTAAATCTCAGCCGCACCCGCGCCCTCACCGGTGGCGAGTTCTATCAACAGAGAGGAACCGGATACTGATGATTTCCCAGCTCCACGGAACGCTTGTCGAGTCCACGATGAGCTCTGCTGTCGTCGATGTGTCGGGCGTTGGCTTTGAGCTCGGCATCTCGGGCAGCACTGCGGCCACGTTGCCGACGCCCGGCGGCGAGGTCCGCCTCTACACGCGTATGCAGGTGCGCGAGGACGCCATGACACTTTTCGGTTTTTCCTCAAAGGATGAGCGCACGATGTTCGACCGACTCGTGTCCGTTTCGGGCGTTGGCCCGCGCCTGGCGCTCGCCGTGCTTTCCACCTATACCGTGGGGCAGCTGTATTCGCTGGTGATGGCCGAGGACGACAAGGGCATGGCCAAGGTACCCGGTGTGGGCAAAAAGACAGCTCAGCGCCTGATCCTGGAACTCAAGAGCACCTTTGCCAAGGATAAGGGCTTTGTGCCGGTCGACGTGATTCCCGGACAGGTTGCGATGCCCGTGCCCGCTGCCGCTCCCTCGGCGATCGATGATGCCCGTGCGGCACTCCTTTCCATGGGCTTTAGCCCGCAGGAGACCGATGTTGCCCTGAGCGGGTATGATGGGCAGAATATGCGTGTCGAGGATCTGCTCGGCGCGGCGCTTAAGCGACTTGGAATGGATGCGTGATGTGGGAAGCCGATGACTCTCAGGACCTGTGGGCGACGCCCGGCAACTCGCCGGCGGCATCCATGGCGCACGGCGAGCGCATGGTGGGCTCGGAGCTGACGGCCGAGGACCTCGATGTCGACCGCACTTTGCGCCCCCAGCGCCTGGACGACTACTGCGGCCAGGAGCACATCAAGCAGAGCCTGCGCGTGTTGATCGAAGCGGCGCAGAACCGTGGCGAGACGCTCGACCACGTGATTTTCTCGGGTCCTCCGGGCCTGGGCAAGACCACGCTGGCCACCGTTATCGCCAACGAGCTGGGCGCTCAGATCAAGACCACGAGTGGCCCTGCCATCGCGCGCACGGGCGACCTGGCGGCCATCCTTACTAACTTGCAGCCGGGTGATGTGCTGTTTATCGACGAGATCCACCGCCTCAACCGTTCGGTCGAGGAGGTCCTGTACCCCGCGATGGAGGACTTTGCCCTCGATATCGTGATTGGCAAGGGTCCGGCGGCGCGCTCGATTCGCCTGGATATTCCTAAGTTTACGCTGGTAGCGGCAACGACCCGCTCAGGCATGTTGACCGGCCCGTTGCGCGACCGCTTTGGCATTTCGTATCGCCTGGATTACTACACGGTCGAGGAACTCGCGCAGATTGTGACGCGTTCGGCGACTATCCTGGGCGTGACGATCGACCATCCCAGTGCGCTCGAGATCGGCTCGCGTTCGCGCGGCACGCCACGTCTTGCCAACCGCCTGCTC
>URYA01000107.1 GCA_900551975.1 uncultured Collinsella sp.
TCGTGCCGGGCTGCGATTTGCTCAAAAGTCCCGAGGAGGCAACGGCCGAGGCTGAGCGCATTGGCTGCCCCGTGCTTATTAAGGCGCGTGCGGGCGGCGGCGGTCGCGGTATTCGTAAGGTCGAGTGCGTGGAAGATGCGGCAAAGGCCTTTATTGAAGCACGCGCCGAGGGCGAGGCCGTTTTTGGCGACGGCGAGTGCTACATGGAGAAGTTCGTCGCGCCGGCGCATCACGTTGAGGTACAGATTATGGCCGATAAGCAGGGCCATGTGTTTTCGCTCGGCGAGCGCGAGTGCTCGGTGCAGCGGCGCAACCAAAAGCTAATCGAGGAGAGCCCCGCGCCGTGCCTCGACGGACACGACGACATTCGTGCTCGCATGCACAAGGCGGCACGCGACCTGGCTCGTGCCGTCGGCTACGAAGGAGCCGGTACCATCGAGTTCCTGTATTCGGACGACGGCAATTTCTACTTTATGGAAATGAACACGCGCTTGCAGGTGGAGCATCCGGTTACGGAGTTTGTGACCGATACCGACTTGGTCAAGTGGCAGCTGCGCGTGGCAGCCGGCCTGCCTCTGCCCTTTGAGCAAGAGGATATGCCGGTCCGCAACCACGCCATGGAGTGCCGCATCAATGCCGAGACGCCGGACTTTCTGCCGTCATGCGGAACGGTCACCGCGTTGCGTGTGCCGGGTGGTCCGCGCGTGCGCTGGGATTCCGCCATGTTTACCGGTGCGAACGTTCCGCCGTACTACGACTCCATGCTTGGCAAGCTCATCGTGTGTGCGCCCACGCGTGACGGCGCCATTCGCAAGATGCGCTCGGCCCTGGGCGAGCTCGTGATTGAGGGCGTGAGCGAAAACAGCGAACTGCAGCTCGACGTGCTGGCAAACGATGAGTTCTTGTCGGGCATGTACCACACCGATCTGATGGGGCATCTCTATGCTGATGAATAGAAAAGCGAAGACGGTCAACGTCCTCGAGGGGCCGATGACCGAGTCGTGCGCCGAGTTTCCCGCGCGCCACGTGTTTATCAAGTGCCCGGAGTGCCGCCGCGTGATCGATGAGGCACGCCTGCACGACAACCTCGAGGTCTGCCCTCGTTGCGGCAAACACTTTCGCGTGAGCGGTCGCGCGCGCATGCGCATGACGGTCGACGAGGGCACGTTTGAGGAATGGGATGCCAATCTGGCGTCGGAGGATTTCCTCTCGTTTCCCGGCTATGTCGACAAGCTCAAGAGCGTGAGCGAACGTTCGGGCGAGCGCGATGCCGTTGTGTGCGGCAAGGGCAAAATCTGCGGTTGCGATACGGCGCTCTTCTTTATGGACGCCAACTTTATGATGGGCTCGATGGGTTCCGTGGTGGGCGAGAAGATCTGCCGCACATTTGAGCGTGCGACCGAGCTGGGACTGCCGGTCGTTGGCTTTACCGTATCGGGTGGCGCTCGCATGCAGGAAGGCGTGACCTCGCTCATGCAGATGGCCAAAATCTCTGCGGCGGTTAGGCGCCATAGCGAGGCGGGCGGCCTGTATATCACGGTGCTCACTGACCCCACGACCGGAGGCGTAACCGCGAGCTTTGCCATGGAGGGCGATATTATCCTGGCCGAGCCCGATGCCCTGACGGCATTTGCCGGCCCGCGCGTGATCGAGCAGAACATGCACAAGCGCCTGCCCAAGGGATTCCAGCGCTCCGAGTTTTTGCTGGAGCACGGCTTTTGCGATGCCGTTGTTCCGCGTGGCGAGATTGCGCTCACGGTAGGCGAGCTGCTGGCGCTGCACGAAGGGCACGCGCCCGGCCTGGGGGCACCGCATGAGATCGTGCATACGGGTCGCCGCGGCAAAAAGCTGGGACACTTGTTCAAGCGCTCGGCCGCACCAAAAACCGCGCTCGAGATTGTCAAGCAGACCCGCTCGGCAGATCGCGCCACGGCAGGCGAGATGATCTCGCTGGGCCTGGATGGATTTGTGGAGCTGCACGGCGACCGCTACTTTGGCGACGACGCCGCTGTGGTGGCTGGCATTGGCTGGAAAGACGGGCGCCCCGTAACGGTCATCGCCATCGAGCGCGGCACCACGACCAAAGAGCGCATGCGTCGCAACTTTGGCATGGCACATCCCGAGGGCTACCGCAAAGCGCGTCGCCTTATGCGCCAGGCCGAAAAGTTTGGTCGACCGGTTCTGTGCCTGGTCGATACTTCGGGCGCGTTTTGCGGCATCGGTGCCGAGGAGCGCGGCCAGGGCGAGGCGATTGCTCAGAATCTCATGGAGATGAGCGGCCTTAAGACACCGATTGTCTCGGTGGTGACAGGCGAGGGCGGCTCTGGTGGCGCGCTGGCGCTGTCCGTGGCCGACCGCATCCTGATGCTCTCGAGCTCGGCCTATTCAGTCGTGAGCCCCGAGGCCTGTGCGTCGATCCTGTGGAAGGATACCGAGCGTGCGGATGAGGCCGCCGAGGCGCTTAAGCTCACGGCCCCCGATCTGCTGGCGCTCGGCATCATCGACGGCATTGTTGACGATAAGGGCCTGTCGCATGAGGAGATCGCCGGTGCCGTCATGTCCTCGGCATTTGATGCCTTCGATACGCTTGGGCAGCTCGACGACGCGACCCTCACAAACCTCCGCTACGAAAAGTACCGCGCAATCGGTCGATACCGCACGATGTGACAAAGGGACAGCCCGCATGTCATATTGGGAAAGGCGTTCCATGCTACAAGTTTCTAACACCTCGTTTACAACGTCGGTTTTATCAAACGCCATGGCCGTGGTGGACTATCTGTCCAAAAGCATGATGTCGGCGCTGCCGTTTATTGTCTGCGCGGCGTTGTTCCGCACCGTCGCTGTCATTATGGGCGAAGGCATGCTGGGCCTGTGGTCTGCCGATTCCGATATCTATCGCCTGTTCTACAGTTGGCTCTATAACGCCGGCTACTACTTTTTGCCCATTTATCTTGGTTGGGCGGCCGCCCGCCAGCTCGGTTGCTCGGAGCAGCTGGGCATGATGCTGGGCGGCGTATTGATTGCACCCGATTTACTCAAGCTTGTCGATGCCGCATCGACGACGGGGGCATCGATGACTTCCGTGTATGGTCTGCTTCCTGCGCCGGTCAACGATTACACGACGACTGTTATTCCGGTTCTCATCTCGGTGCCCGTGCTATGGCGAGTGGAGTGTTTCTTTAAGCGCGTTATCCCTAAGGCCGTGGCGTTTTCGTTCGTTCCGTTTGCGACCATGCTTGTCATGGTTCCGGTTTCGCTGTGTATTACGGCGCCGGCGGGCAGCTATCTGGGCATGCTGTTGGGCCAGCTTATGTTTATGCTTGGCAATTCCGGTGGCATCGTGTCGCTGCTCACGCTCATGGGGCTTGCTGCGGGCTGGGAGTTCCTAAAGATCGCCGGCGTCAGCAACGTTGTCCTATCGCTCGTCTATGCGCAGTTTATGAGTGTGGGAACGGATTCGTGCATCCTGATCGCCGCGACGATGGCAACGTTCGCCGTTTGGGGCATGCCCTTTGGCGCGTCGCTTCGCGTTGCGGATAAGGACGAGAAGGCGCTCATGCTGGGCTATTCAATCTCGGGTGTTCTTGGCGGCGTAAGCGAGCCGGCGCTGTACGGTTGCGGCTTTAAATATGGCAGGTGCCTGACGTGCATGGCCATTGGCGGCGCCGTCGGAGGCCTTGTTGCGGCCGTGGGCCACGTTACGGCCTATACCATCGGCATGACGAATGTCCTTATGGTCATTGGCTTTGCCACGGGCGGCATCTCGAACCTGCTGTGGTGCTGCGCTGCCGGCGGTATGGCATTTGCGGTGTCTGCGGCGCTGAGCTACTGCTTTGGCGTGGTGCCGGCGAAGGGACAGACGACGGGGGACGGAGCCGATTCACCCGAAACCTCGAAGAGCGTGGCCGAAGTAAGCGCGTAAACCTGTGCGACACAAGGACGATTCCTTTGCCATATTCCAAGGCCGTGGCCCGTGTGGGTTGTGGCCTTTTTTGTATCTGAAGGACAAAGTGGCTACACTACAATCCGTTTGAGCAATAGATATATATAGGCAGTACCGTGGGGGCTGATGAAGATGGTCGAGTGGATCGTTCGTCGTGCGCAGGGCGACCGTGCGCGCGTGGGCACGTTGACGGGCATGGTGTGTATTCTCGCTAATGTTGCGCTTTGTGCTGCGAAGGGCGCAATTGGTGTGCTGTCGGGATCGGTTTCGATTGTGGCGGATGCCATGAACAACCTGTCCGATGCCAGCTCGAATATCGTGAGCGTGCTGGGCTTTAAGCTGGCGAGCAAGCCGGCCGACCCCGAGCATCCTTACGGCCACGGTCGCTACGAGTATCTCTCGGGTCTGGTCGTGGCGGCGCTCGTGCTGCTGATTGGCGTTGAGCTGGTGAAGTCCTCGGTCGAGCGCGTCATCCACCCCGAACCTGTCGAGTTCTCGCTTGCCCTGGTGGCAGTTCTAGTGCTTTCGATGGTCGTAAAGCTGTGGATGGCGGCCCTCAACCAAAAGCTCGGTGACCGCATTGAGTCCGAGACGCTGCATGCGACCGCGCAGGATTCCAAGAACGATGTCCTAGCCACGGGCGCCGTGCTGGCGTGCGCGATTGTTTCGCAGGTGACGCACATCAATCTTGACGCATGGGTCGGCCTTGCCGTTGGCGCCTATATTGGCTGGAGCGGTTTTGAACTCATCCAGGATACGGTGAGCCCGCTTTTGGGTCAGTCGCCCGATCCTAAGCTGGTCAAGCACATCCGAGACAAGATCATGAGCTATCCCGGCGTTTTGGGCGTTCACGATTTGATGGTTCACGACTACGGCCCGGGCAGGAAGTTCGCAAGCGCTCACGCCGAGATGGCAGCCGAGGCCAGCCCGCTGAAAAGTCATGACACGCTCGACAATATTGAGCAGGCGTTTAGGAACGAAGACGGCATGATTGTCACGCTCCATTACGACCCCATCGTGACCGACGATCCCAAGGTGGCGAGCATGCGTTTACGCATTAACGCCATGGCTCAACAGATCGATAGCCGCCTTTCAATTCACGATCTGCGCTGTGTGCCGGGCCCTACGCACACCAACGTGATCTTTGACTGCGTGCGACCCTCGGATCTGCAGATGAGTGCCGAAGACGTAAAGCACGCGCTGGCACAACGGGTCGAATCGGAGTATCCCAAGTCGATTGCCAAGATTACGATCGACGAAGACTACGTAGGCCATACCCACGAGTAGGGCTGCGCCGGTAAAGCAGGTTATGCAGAAGGGGAGAGCATGAAGAAACTGTATCTACTCCGCCACGGCCAGACGGAATTCAACGTCAAAAAGCTGGTCCAGGGCCGTTGCGATTCACCTTTGACCGACCTGGGCCGCAAACAAGCGGGAATGGCAGCCGCATGGCTCAAAGCCCACAACGTCGTTCCCGACAAAGTGGTCTCTTCGCCCTTAGGCCGAGCCATGGACACGGCAAGTCTCGTCGCAACCGAACTCCTCGGCCCGGACGCTGCCGTCGACCCCTGCGAAGGCATTATCGAGCGCTGCTACGGCACCTTCGAAGAAGGCCCCCACGACGCGCTGCCCACCGACGTCTGGGATCCCGGCGAGGACCTGGTCCCCTTCGGAGGAGAAGGAAGCCGCACGCTGCAAGAACGCATGGTAGGCACCCTCACCAATCTCATGGACGCCGAGGGCATCGAAACCCTCCTAGCAGTAAGCCACGGCAGCGCCAGCCGCCAATTCATCAAGGCTGCAGCCCCAGAGGGCTTCGAGCTCCCAACAAAACTCCCCAACTGCGCCATCATGATCTTCGATTTTGACGAGGAAGATTTGCAAGGAAAGAGCGACAGGCTCCAATGCAAGTTCACTCTCCAGCAAATAGTGGACCCCCAACAAAGTAATTAGCTGAGCGAGCAGAGTTAAGCAGACATCAACGTGTCGTCTCCCGAGCTTGGCAAAGGGGCGGCGAAATATATTAAGTTTGTCGCGAGTTCCGCACGCAAAGGAAAGCAC
>URYA01000108.1 GCA_900551975.1 uncultured Collinsella sp.
CCATGTTGATATCAATCAATGACAGGCGATCGCCCACACGCTCCTCGACGGCGGCGACGGCACTCGCAAACTGCTCGGGCTTGGAGCCAAAGAGCTGCACGCAAATCTGCTGCTCCTCGTCGGCCGGTAGCACCAGGCGCCAGGTCTTGTTGCTGGCATAGGCAAGGCCCGCCACGCTCACCATCTCGCTGTAGGCAAGGTTGGCACCGCGGCGGCGGCACATGATGCGGTAGGCTGGGTCGGTCACGCCCGCCATGGTAGCCATAAGGAACGGCTGCTCGACATAGGCGCCCAGCAGCCGCTTGCTGTATTCAGAAAGCGCCATGGATCTACTCGTCCACCTTGAGGATCGCCATAAAGGCCTCCTGCGGGACCTCTACCGAGCCGATGGCCTTCATGCGCTTCTTGCCCTCTTTCTGCTTCTCGAGCAGTTTGCGCTTACGAGAAATATCGCCGCCGTAGCACTTGGCAAGCACGTCCTTGCGGCGCGCCTTGACGGTGGAGCGGGCAATGATCTTGTTGCCGATAGCACCCTGGATGGGCACCTCGAACAGCTGACGCGGGATGATCTCCTTGAGCTTGTCGCACAGACCGCGGGCCAGGCCATAGGCCTTGTCCTTGTGCACGATAAACGACAGCGCGTCCACCTCATCGCCCGAAAGCAAGATATCGAGCTTCACAAGCTCGGAAGGACGATACTCGTTGAACTCGTAGTCGAGCGAGGCATAGCCCTTAGTGCGGCTCTTGAGCTGGTCAAAGAAGTCCAAGATGAGCTCGGCAAGCGGCATATCGAAGCGCATCTCGACCGATTTGCTCGTGAGGTGAATCATGTCGGTCGTAACGCCGCGGTGCTCGATGGCGAGCTGCATAACGGCACCCGTGTACTCAGGCGGGCAGATGATCTTTGCCTTGAGGTAGGGTTCCTCGATACGCTCGATGCGCGTGGCCTCGGGAAGGTCCTGCGGGCTGCGGACATCGATCATCTCGCCGTCGGTCTTGTAGACGTGATAGTCGACCGAGGGACTCGTGGCAATGAGGTCCAAGTTGAACTCGCGCTCCAGGCGTTCCTTAACGACTTCCATGTGCAGCAGGCCCAGGAAGCCCACGCGGAAGCCAAAGCCGAGCGCCACCGAGGTCTCGGGCTCCCACACCAACGACGGGTCGTTGACGTGCAGCTTATCGAGCGCGTCACGCAGGTTCTCGTAGTCCTTGTTATCGATCGGGAACAGGCCCGTATAGACCATGGGCTTAGCCTCGCGGTAGCCGGGAAGCGGCTCGGGGCAGGGATTCGACGCCCACGTGAGGGTATCGCCCACGCGCACGGCCTCGGGGTCCTTCAGGCCCGTGACCACGTAGCCCACCTCGCCGACCGTCAGCGCATCGACCGGAGTCTCGGCGGGACGCTTGACGCCCACGCCATCGACCAAAAAGTCACCCTTTGCCTGCATCATGCGCAGAGTATCGCCCTTTTTGATGGAACCGTCAAAGATGCGCACCGTGGCGACGACACCACGATACTCGTCGAAGTATGAATCCAGAATGAGTGCCTTGAGCGGCGCATTCGCATCGCCCTTGGGCGGAGAGATCAAAAAGACAATGGACTCCAGCAGATCGTGGATGCCCTCTCCGGTCTTGCCCGAGACACACACGGCATCATCGGCAGGGATCGCCAGGTCATCCTCGATCTCGGTCTTAACCTCGTCGGGATGAGCCGAGGGCAGGTCGATCTTGTTGATGGCCGGCACAATGTCCAGATTGGCGTTCATGGCAAGCGTCGCGTTGGAGACGGTCTGTGCCTCGACGCCCTGTGTGGCGTCGACAACGAGCAACGCGCCCTCACAGGCTGCCAGCGAGCGCGAGACCTCATAGGTAAAGTCCACGTGGCCCGGCGTATCGATCAAATTGAACTGATACGTCTCGCCATCGTCGGCGTCATAAGACACGCGAACGGCATTGGACTTGATCGTGATGCCGCGCTCGCGCTCGATATCCATGGTGTCGAGCAGCTGCGACTCCATATCGCGCTCGTCGACGGTATGGGTGAGCTCGAGGATGCGGTCACTAATCGTGGACTTGCCATGGTCGATGTGCGCAACAATCGAGAAGTTGCGGATGTGGGAAATGTCAATTGAAGTATTCATGCGGACTATCTTACCCGAGCGATACAAAAAATGGAGCCTGTTCCATAAAACAGGCTCCATTTATGCGCGTAATCTGTGTGGTGTGAAATTTACAACTTAGGCGTTGATGCTGTTCACGAGCTTGGCAAGACCGGACTTGCGGTTGGAAGCCTGGTTCTTGTGGATAACATGCTTGGCGGCAGCCATGTCGAGACGCTTGGTGACGGTCTTGAGGGCAGCCTGGGCCTTCTCGGCGTCGCCCTCGGCGACGGCGGACTGGACGTGCTTGGTCAGCGTCTTGAGCTCGGACTTGACAGCCTTGTTACGCATGCGAGCTGCCTCATTGGTGCGGATACGCTTCTTCTGAGACTTGATGTTTGCCACTTCTGGAGTTCCTTTCGAGTTCCTTGCAAAAAATGTATGACACCTCTGAGACACGGTGAGGTCATGCAAGCGCCTACTATAGCACGCTCCCCCTCAAAGGGATAGAACGAATTTGTCAAATAGGCAGGTATCATCACGATTTTCTCAAGATGTTCGTAATCCAGAGCAAAAGCGCGGTCTGAGAATCGGCCGAACCCTTGAGCGCGAGCTCCACATCGACCGCGCCCTCGAGCGCGGCAACGAGCTCTGCCATCGAAAAGCGACGTGCCCAGGTCAGGTGATTCTTGACCTGCCAGGACTGGAGCTTGAGCGTTGAGGCCAGCTCACGACCCTGTCCGCGCGCATCGAGCGCCTTGGCGACGATAAGCTCGCGGATGCGACCGCACAACAACGTGTAAGTCCACACGTAGCTCTTGGCGGGCAGTAGATTGAAGAGCTCGAGCGAGCGTCGCATGTCACGGGCCGAGACCGCATTGAGAAAGTCCCAGGGCTGAACCTCGGCCGTACGCACGATCCAACGCTCCACGTCGGCAAGCTCAATCTGGGGCGCCTCGACCATCTGGGCGAGCTTTGACAGGTCGTTATCGAGCATACGTGTGTTTTCGCCCGAACGCGAGACGAGCTCCTCGGCGGCCGCCGTCGAGATGGACTTACCGTGCTGCGTCGCCATCTGCTGAACGCGGCGCGGCAGTTCCCAGCGCTTGGTACCCGAGCAATCGACGATAGCCTTCTTGTCGATCTTGGCGATTGCCTTATACAAGCGCGTATTCTTGGCAAGCGAGTCGGCGATGAAGAGGCAGACCGTTGTGGGGCTGGGGCTCGCAAGGTATTCGACAAGCGGCTCCGAAACTGCCTTGGCGAGCTTTGAGCAGCCGTCAAGGATTACCAGGCGAAACTCGCTGCCCATCGGAAAGGTGTTAAGCGATCCGATAATGGACTCGATATCGGGGTCCTTGGTCATGTCGCGCTCGTCGAGGTTGAACTCGACCATACCCGACTTTTCCAGACGCGCTTTCATACGCGAGACGGCGTGATCGCGCTTGACTCCGTCGGTACCGACGATCAGATATGCCGGCAGCAGACCGGTTTCGGACATTGCGCTCCCCTCCCGCAGGCCTTCGTATTCGCTCCGTGCCATTCTAGCCCAGGGCCCCACAACACGCCAACGACGTCGTCACAGTCGCTGGCATCGCATCGCAAAGCCATTCCCAGTCGGCGTGACGGTAATGTCGCCGTGTTCGATAGTGCACGCGAACACGCCGCCCGCTTCCTTAACGGCATCGATACAGGCGTCGGACGGATGGCCGTATCGATTCCCCTCGCCCGCGCTCGCGAGGGAAAGCTCGGGCTTCAGGACGTCCAGCAACTCACCATCAACTGAAACCTTAGAGCCGTGATGCCCAAGTTTAAGTACATCGATATCCCCCACCTCCTGCACGAATTCCCGTTCTTGGTCGAGCTCGGCATCACCGGTGAGGAGCATACGCAGGCCCTTGCCTTCCTGAACATAAGAGAGCAGCAGGACAAGCGAGTCCTCATTTTCCTCGCCATCCACGGACTCGAATGGCCACATCACGCGGGCGCAAAATGTGCCGATGTCGACCGTATCCCCACGGCGCACCTGCCGATACTCCACGCCAGGTCGGTTCAATACCTCGGCAGGAGCATCCTCCAGCGCATCCGCCGCCACGGCAATCGTTCCGACCGAAAACTGTTCGAGCACGGCAGGCAGACCACCCCAGTGGTCCTCATCCCAATGCGTCACAAAGACGGCATCGATATGGTGCACGTTATTGCGAACCAACGCCGCCACCACGCGCTCGTCGACCCCGCAGTCGACGAGCGCCACTGCGCCGCCCTGGCGAATAAGAATCGCATCGGCCTGGCCCACATCGAGCACCGTCACCGAAGGCGGAGCGAATCGATCCCAGTAGACGTACGGAATCGCAGCCAAGAGCACCAAGCATGCAAGCCCCACCGCCATAGGACGTGCACGGGGACGCGGCCACCAGACAAGCAGAACCGCCAGCAAACACGGCACTAGGTAAATCCACATGCTATCGGGCGGCACGCTCACGGATGCACCCGGCACGGCGGCAAACAGCTGCTCGAAGAACAGTGCGCAACGGGCGGCAACCATGGGCACAACGAGCGCCCAAATCCGCAACGGTTCCACGAGCGAAAAGGGAACCAGCACGATCGACACGGCGAGCAATGCGCTCACCACCGGACCGAGGACCGCATTTGCCAGCGGAGCAATGAGCGAGAACGTACCGAAGGCAGGAATGGTAATGGGAAGTGTCGCCAGTTGCGAGCACAGCGTGACGGAAAGCATGCTGGCAACGCCCGACGGAACACTCAGCTCACCCAAAGCGTAGGTCGCATAGGGGCAAAAGCACAGAATGGCTAAGACGCTGGCACATGAAAGCTGAAAGCCCATCTCGAACAGAACCGTCGGCCGCAGCAACACAAAGATGGACATGGTTACGAAGAGTGCCGATGCGCCGTGCCGGCGCCGCCCCGCGCCGTTTACGACAAGCGTCGCGAACACCATGCAGCACGCGCGCACGGCCGAGGGAGACGCGCCCGTAAAAGCAGCGTAGCCCACAAGCGTTATCGCCAATATCGCCCGCTGAAGACCACGTGAGCACCGAGTCTTTTGCAATACACCCTCGATTACAAACCCCACGATAGCCAAATGGCTGCCCGAGACGGCGATAAGATGCGCCGTTCCCGTCACCGAAAACCAGTCGCCCGCCGGCTGGGCGCGCAGCTCGGCCGAACGACCGCAGACGACACCGGCTATGAGCGCACGCGCCGGGTCGGTCGCAGGCGCGATGGACGCAAGCAGCGCATTTCGCAGCCGAAGCAGCGGCCCCGGAGAGCCCTCATCGACCGACACAATCCGAACGGCTTTTACCTTGCGCACCTCGCCTCGGAGCACGCGCGATCGTCCATATGCATCGTTCTCAAAACGTGAAACGCGACCGATAACACGCACGTGCGCCCCGACCTTGAGCTCGAGGTCGTACGATAGGCGAACCATTGCCAAGTTCTTACCGTCCGCGCGTGCCTCGCAGGTATAGGAATACACGTCGTCGTTTATGGATGGGTCACCCTGCACGACAAACTCAAGGCTACTTGCCGCTCGACCGTCGAGCGCTTTCGAGGCGCTTAGCACGCCCACAGCCCACCACGCCGAGACGACCGCTCCCGCCACGAGACCGACGGACGCGGCATACAGCCACCGCTTCCAAGGGGCAAGCCGCGCACAAGATTGAGCCAGCACAACGAATACCGTCGTCGCAACGGGAATGGCCCATAGCAGCCCGACCGCCGGCGCCTGCTCCCTCAGCAGCGCATCAGCGGCCACGTTGAGCACCGAGGCGCAGCTCATGCACATGACGGCACACAGGGCCATCGTC
>URYA01000109.1 GCA_900551975.1 uncultured Collinsella sp.
AGCACCCTCGCTTGCGGCCTTCTCGGCAGCAAGACGGGCGCGACGCTCGGCAAAGGTCTCCTTCTTGGCGGGCCCTGCCGTCTCGGCGGCATCCTCGTCCGCATCGGAATCGTCGTCGGTCGCAGCAGCCTTCTTGGGCTTGACCGGAGCCGACGCGGCCTCGCTCACCGGATCGATAATCTCGGACTGAACAACGGCCGTCATCTTTTCCTGCGTCTCGCGGAACTGACGGATGGCACGGCCGATCGTGCGGCCCATCTGCGGGAGCTTATCCGGGCCAAACAGCAAAAAGCCGAAGACCACGATGATCGCGAGCTCACCCTCTCCAATACCAAACACACATACCTCCAAGGCTCGATGTGAGTCGAGCCCGCACCGCGCCATTCGGCCGGAACTCGTCTATTCATTCGGTCAAGTATAGCGCCCGGACGTCAAAACGTCCGAGCGCATCACAAACATATGCCAAACGGCACGCCCTTTTGGGGGCAAAGATTATGCAGCGGTGATCGAAATCTCCTGGTCGACACCCAACAGCTGAACCACGCGCATCACCGGGGGCTGCACATTGGTGCAGCTAAAGCGCTTACCGTGGTCGACCGCGTGGTGCGCGGCGCCCACGAGCACGCCAATGCCCGTCGAATCGATGTAGCTCACCTGGGCAAAATCGAGCTCAACGGCCTCAGTGGGCTGCTCGAGCGCCAGGTCGATGGCATTGCGCAGGCTATCGGCGTTAGAGATATCGATCTCGCCGGTTACCTTAATGGTGTAGAGCTCCGGCGTGGGGTTGGTGGAAATACCCAAATCCATATATACGCTCCTTTACGTATCGAAAGTGCGGATAGTACGGGAAGCCGCGCGTTAGGCGCGCTCGGCACGCGCAAGCTCGGCAGCGACGAGCTTAACGGCCAGCACCAGCACATCGAGCGCGGCCTCCAGGTCCTCGACCGTGGGATAGCTCGGCGCGATGCGGATGTTGGTGTCGCGCGGGTCCTTGCCATAGGGCCAGGTAGCACCGGCCGGCGTGAGCTTGACACCCAAGTCGGCGCAGAGCGCGGCGACCTTTTGGGCCGAGCCCTCGGGACCATCGAAGCTTACAAAGTAGCCGCCGCGGGGGTGCGTCCAAGTAGCGCAACCCGTATCGCCCAAGCCCTCGGTGAGCTTGCGCTCAACGGCCTCAA
Organism: uncultured Collinsella sp.; assembly: GCA_900551975.1. Taxonomy (GTDB): domain Bacteria; phylum Actinomycetota; class Coriobacteriia; order Coriobacteriales; family Coriobacteriaceae; genus Collinsella. The sequence goes on from URYA01000109.1 coordinate 1,179, forward strand.
AGCGCGGGCGCAAAAACTCGGCATGCTTTTTCATGTGCTCCTTGACCGCCTCGATGGTGGGAAGGAAGCGCACATGACGCAGCTGGTTGAGCTTGTCGGCGCTGATGAGGCCGGCCTTCAGGCGCTTGGAGAACTCGGTGATGACCGCGGGGCTCGCACCGATAAAGCCGATACCGGCGCCCGGGAAGGTGATCTTGGACGTCGAGGCAAAGGCCACCACGCGGTCCTCGGTGCCCGCCGCGCGAGCGAGGTCAAAAATGTTTGCGAGCTCATCGGTCTCGTCGTACAGGTCGTGCACGCAGTAGGCGTTGTCCCAGAAGATGCAGAAATCGGGCGCGGCCGTGGGCATCTCGACCAGGCGACGCACAGTGTCCTCGCTAAAGGTGATGCCCGTGGGGTTGGAATACTTGGGCACGCACCAGATGCCCTTGATGGAGTCGTCGGCGGCAACGAGGCGCTCGATCTCGTCCATGTCGGGGCCGTTGTCGGTCATCGCGACGGGAACGTTCTCGATGCCCAAGTCGGCGGTAATGCCAAAGTGGCGATCGTAGCCGGGAACCGGGCACAGGAACTTGACCTTCTTGCCGTCGTGCGCTGCCTCGTAAGCCTCCCAAGGGTCGCTACCACACGAGCCACAACGCCAGAACATACCGGCGATATCGTGCTCGATCAGCAAGCTCGACGAGCCCAGCACGAGCGTCTGCTCGGCGGGGCAACCCAGGAACTCCCCCGCCAGCTTGCGTGCCGAGGGAATGCCCTCAAAACAGCCGTAGTTGGAACAGTCGACGTTGCCGTCGTGCAGATCGGCATCGGCATTGAGGATATCGAGCATGGGTCGAGAGATGTCCACCTGGGAGGGCGACGGCTTGCCGCGGGCCATGTCGAGCGCCAGGCCCTTGGCCTTGACCTCGGCGACCTCGGCCTTGAGCGCCTCGATGGCGGCATCGAGTTCGGTGGTTTCCATCTTCTGGTAGATCGTCTGCATGGGTGCGACCTTTCACGAAGCGGTACGTTGCAATTCTTCTAAGTATAGACCGCCACCGTCGCAACGTTATGAAGCCGTGATAGATTAAGTCCATCGCAATGAATTACGAATCGCCGCGCATGCCGGCGTAAAGCGCCCAAGGAGGCACTATGGAGTACGGATCGTTCCAGGCCGAGGAATTCGGCGACCTGCAGCGCCTGGTCGACGGGCTGTTTTACGACCGCCACGCCATCGACCGCCTGGATCTGATCGTACAGGCCGAAATCTTGGACCTGGCGCCCGACCTCATGGAAATCGTCAACCTTTTGCCGCCCGGCTATTACGACCGCCAGTCACTTTGCGACCAGCTCAACTCCGCTTTGGCCGCCCACGGCTGGGGCGCCATCTACGGCACCGTGGAATAGCCTAGTCATTGGGGCCTGTGGCCAAAAAATAGCAAATATGAGTACTGTTACTTTTTTAGTAACAGCGATTTTGAATTAAAAAGGCCAGTCTTTGCCTTTTGTGTCCGGTTTTGGAAGGATGCATCGTCATTTTTCGTCCAGCCACGCAATCGTTAATGCACAGACAGAATAGATTTGTACATTATTTTTCGCGCCTAAAATGAAACGCCGTTTGTGACAGTACTCACAAACGGCGTTTTTTGGCCACTGGGGTGTCTGGCAGGTGGCAAGTACCACTCAAAACCGCGTTTCACACGCGCTCGGGCAGGCTCTGGCGTCTGTTTCTACGCGCCTACTCGTCCTTGGGCGCCGGGTGCTTGCAGACCACACTCATGTAGATCATGCCAAGCACGGCAGCGGTGACCGAACCGGCAAGGATGGCGGCCTTGGCGGCCAGGACCTCAAACTGGGCCGTCGGGAAGGCAAGGCCGCTGATGAGAATCGACATGGTAAAGCCGATACCGCCCAGAATGCCCACGCCGGCGATCATATGCCAGTTGACGTTGTGCGGCAGCTCACAAGCCTTGAGCTTGACCAAGGCGAACGTCATGCCAAAGATGCCGATCGGCTTGCCCAGCAGCATGCCAAAGTACACGCCGAGCGTCACCGGGTCGGTGAGCAGCGTGCTCATGTCCACGCCCACTAGGCGAACCTGTGCGTTCACGAACGCAAAGATCGGCAGGATCACAAAGTTGACCGGCGTGGAGATCAGACGCTCCATGCGGATGAGCGGCGGGGTCACGCGGTGCATGACGCGCTCGACCCTGGTGGTCGAGACGGTAAAGTCATGCTGGCCCAGGATGTGTGCCTCGTCGTCGTAGCGGTCATCGAGCAGCGGCAGGCACTCGCCCAACCAATCGGTAAGGCTGTCGAGCTTGACGCCGCACTTGGCCGGGATGGTAAAGGCCAAGATGACGCCGGCGAGCGTAGCGTGTACGCCGCTCTTGAACATGCAAAACCACAACAGCAGACCCAGTACCGAATACGGGGCAAGGCGGTAATGCTGCGTCTTGTTGAGCCACACGAGCGCGCAGGTCACAAGCGCGGCGGCGCCCAACCAAAACGGATTGGGGCTCTGACCGTAGAAGATGGCGATGGCGGCGATGGAGATAAGGTCGTCGGCGATGGCGAGCGTCGAGAAGAACACGCGCACGCCGTTGGGCACGCGGTTGCCCAAAAGCGATAGCACACCCAGCGCAAAGGCAATATCGGTTGCCATGGGGATGGCCCAACCGTTGTGCGCGCCGGCATGGTTAAAGATCAGGTAGATGCAGGCGGGAACGACGACGCCGCCCACGGCCGCCAGCATGGGAAGCATGGCCTGACGCGGATTCTTGAGCTCGCCGACCGTCATCTCGTACTTAAGCTCGATGCCCACCAGCAAAAAGAAAATCGCCATGAGGAAGTCGTTGACGAAAAGCTCAACGGTGAGACCGGCCGTAAGGTTGCCAAGACCCACATACAGCGGGGTCTCCAAAAAGTGATGGATGGCCTCGTAGGCATCGGTATTGGCGCAAATGACGGCGGCGATGGCGGCGAAGACCATGACGGCGGCGGAAATCGTGCCGTTCTCGGCGATGCGCTCCCAGATATCGTGACGCTCAAAGCGCTTGCGCTCACGAACGTTGAACAGCTGCTCGGGTGCTGCCATGGGCGGCTCCTTTCACGGGAAAGCTCCCGTCTTAAAAAAGCACGGCCCGCCCAAGTGGCGGCGCCGCGCTCTAACGTATTACGCTTGCATCTAGCCTACCCTGCGCGACAAGCGCACAAGCGCGGCCGAAAAGCGGAACCATAGGTTGAACATTATTTGCTCAACGGCACGGGCACGCCTGTCTAAGAGACGACGCAGCGCCGTGCACAAAAAACGACCGGAGCGCGGGGCGTCCGCGATCCGGTCGTGGCGTTTGGTCAACTAAACCTAGCAGGCGGCCATGATGGGGGCAGCGACCTGCTTCTTACGGGAGAGGACGCCCGGCATCCAGACACCGTCGTGCTCGTCGGCGATGCCCAGACCCTTCTGAGCAGCCTCGGTCTCGCCCTCGAGCAGGACCTGCGAGCCCTCCTCCATGATGTCGGTGATGCACAGGACGATGCCGTCGGCACCCTTCTCGGCGGCGTAGGCGCGCATGGCCTCGCGAATCTCGTCGATCATGCCGAGCGCGCGGCTCTTGTCGACGGTCTCGTACTGGCCGATGAGCAGCTTCTTGCCGGCGGGCTCGAACATCTTGATGTCGTTGCCGACCATCTCGGCTGCGGTGAAGGAGCCGGACGGACGGGTGAGGAAGACCTCCATGCCAAACTTGACCGGGTCGACGCCCACCTGCTCGCCGAGCTTGGCGGCGACGGCACGGTCGACATCGGTGGTGGTGGGGCTCTTGAGCATGAGCGTATCGGTCATCATAGCCGAGAGCAGCAGCTTGGCCTGGACGTCGGAAAGCTCAACGCCGAGCACGCCGGCGAGCTTGGTGACGATGGTGCAGCTGGAGCCCCAGGGCAGGCAGATGTAGTGCAGCGGGCCGGCGGTCTCGAAGTCGCCAATGCGGTGATGGTCGACGACGCCAAAGACCGTGGCGTCCTTAAGGCCGGCGACGGACTGGGCGGACTCGTTGTGGTCGGTGAGGACGACGAGCTGACCGGCCTCGACGGACTCGATCACGCGAGGCTCGGCAATGCCGGCGTCGGCGAGCAGCTTGGCGGACTCTGCCGGAAGCTGGCCCAGAGCGCAAGCCTCGTAGGTGTTGCCGGCATACTCAACCTGGTTGAGCAGCTGGGACAGGACGACGGCGCTCATGATGGCGTCGTTATCGGGGTTCTGGTGACCAAAGACAAGAACGTTTGCCATGGATATCCTCCACTTGATATGTGTACTTGGACGTAGCTATGGTAGCACGCCGATGCCGAGCCTTCGCAGACGGAAGGGCCACGGCATATTTTGGGGCAGGCACGGGGGCCAAGGCTGTCCCTTTTACACCGTGTTGGTGCAAAGTAGCCTGACCCCCTTGCACCAGCTATTTGCCGGCGGCGCGCAGGGCTACGTAGGCGGCACCGATGATGCCGGCGTCGTTGCCGAGCGAGGCGACCTTAATGGGCGTCTCGCGCGAGGCGGAAAGCGCGTATTGCTTAAAGTGCTCGCGGACCTTGTCGAGGTAGACATCGGCCGAGGCAGACGCACCGCCGCCGATCAGGAACATCTCGGGGTCGACCACGTTGGCAATAAGCGCCAGGGCGCGGCCGAGGTAGTCGGCCATGGTATCGGCAGCT
>URYA01000110.1 GCA_900551975.1 uncultured Collinsella sp.
GGGAGCGATATTTTGCAGCACGAAGTGCGCAACAAAATATCGCTCATGCCCGAGGACGCGCCGGGAGGCAACACCGATTCGGGGCCGAACATATAGATCTACCAGCGCATTTACAAATTCGTAAACTTTTTTGAAAAAAGTGCTTGCACAGTTCTCGAATCATAGGTTATTATCTTCCTCGTTGAACGCGCGGGTCTAACAAAACGAACTGCGAATCAACAACATAGCATGTCGGAGTGGCGGAATTGGCAGACGCGCTAGCTTGAGGTGCTAGTGACCGCTTTTTGGTCATGCGGGTTCAAGTCCCGCCTCCGACACCATCGCATTTGAGAAGCCTCTTCGGAGGCTTTTTTGTTACCGATAGACGGTGGGGTCCACGATGGAAACGCTTGAACGCAACGAGTGGGCAGACGTTGCCCAACTAGTCGAGATCACGAGCGATGCTGTCATCATCTGTGAGTTCGACGGAACCATTCTGCATGTGAATAATCGCTTACTTGGTTTGATGTGCGAGGAACGCGCCGACGTCATCGGTGGAGATGTTAAAGACGTCCTGTACTCGTCCGCTTTTGAACGTGCGACGGAACATCGTCTGCCATTTGAAACTGATGGCTCCGAGAACGAACTGATGCTCAAGCTGAGTGACGGCTCCTTTATCCCCGTCTTGGTTCGTGCGGGCTCCGTAACGCCTCCACGCATCTTTGGGCGCCGCGCACCACGTGTCCTAGTGGCGCTTCACAGTATCGAGGAACAGTATTCTCACGACCGTCAACTTAAGCGTGCGTTATCGGAGCTTAGAGTGGCGAACAAGCGTCTCTCTGGCACGCTCTCGGTCATTATGAGTACCGTGGGCTCCGATGAGCTACCCAGCCTGCTTGATACCGTTTTGAACCAGCTTGTAGGAACGCTCGATGCTTCGGGTGCCGCTATCTATTTTTCTGAGAGCGGCGGTTTTAAACTTCGCGGTGTTTCCAAGGAGCTGTACGACAGCTACCTGCCTGAGTTTTTGCCGTATGGCGCTGGCATTCCGACGTATGTTCTTCGCGAGTCGCGTGCCTGTCGCTTGTCGATTCAACAGGACCTTGAGGGCGATAGGGCCGCCTCCGGTATGTTCATGGACTTGGACAATCGTTCTAAGCACCTGTTGCGCGTGCAGGATATGCCTCCGTACCGCAGCGAGATTTGTCTTCCCGTTTTTTACGGTACGCAGATCCTTGGCGTGCTGGAAGTTGGTTGGAAACGCCCTCAGGCACCGCTTGCCTATGACGTTAATGTGCTCGAGGTCATTTGCGATTACCTGTCTATCCAGCTGGTCGGCATGGCATCGAGCCTTCGCTCTCGTCGTACGGCCGAGCTTGGCCGCTCGCTCAATGTCTTACGTGATGAGTTATTTACCTTTCTAGACGATTTCGCCGCGGCTACTCAGGCGGTATCGTCCGAGATCTGCAATATGCTCAACTGTCATTTTTGCCCTGTTGAGTATGACGCCAGTCTGGATTCCTACGTCATAGATTTTGAAGGTGGCAGCCGCGTTGCTTTGCCGGACGATCCCGAGAAGCTTTTCTTTTCCACGACGACGCCGGCGGCACGTCTGGGGGCTGGCCCTGATGGCTTTGAGGCATCTGTTTTGGGCGGTACGAGTGCCGAGGACCTTAAACACGTTCGTATAACTCGCGTTGACGAATCGATGCCTATGGGAGGCTGGCTTAGGGCGCATGGTCTGCCTTGTCAAGGTCTCTACGTCGACTCCGGCATCGAGGCGGGGCGCCCGCGCTCTGAGGGTGATGGCAAGCACAGTGACGACGCGATTGTTCCTGCTTCTGTTGCGAAGAGCCCGACGACGCGCGCGCTGCTGCTTCGTGATGGTAGCCAAGAGCCGATTGATGACCTTGAATATGACTACTTGGTGCACTTGGCGCATGACTTTGAACTGATCTACGAAGGCGAATCTCAAAAGCGCGAGGAGCGCCATATCGCTCAGACCCTCCAGATCGGCATGAGAAATTCCCTGGGGGATGTTCCGGGTATCGCAACCGATTCGGTGTACCTGTCGGCCACGAACTCGGCGTTGGTCGGCGGCGATTTCTATACGCTCATCCGACTTCCCGACGACTGCGCCGTCATGATTTTGGGTGATGTGTCTGGCAAAGGCATTGAGGCCGCATCGATGTCCGCGCTCGTCAAGACGGCCCTGACGGCATATGCCTGGGAGGGCGCTGGCCCGGCCCGCATGGCACGCTCCCTTAACAGCATGCTCATGGGCTTTTCGAGGGTCGAGACGTTCGTGACGGCCTTTATCGCCAAGATTGACCTTAAAGCCGGACGCGCAACGTATTGTTCGGCGGGCCATCCTCCGACCATGGTCATCAGGCCAGAGTCGATGCCGCTGGGCGGCGGCGTGGCCCGTGGGGGAGAGGTCGAACTGCTTGGATGCCAATCGGGCGTAATCGGCGCATTCGAAGGCATGGTTTACGAGACGGGCGTGTTTACGTTCGCTCCTGGTGACATGCTCTTCATGTATACGGATGGAACGATTGAGGCCCGCGACCGCACCGGAGCGTTCTTTGGTGAGCAGCGCCTTCGTGACCTTCTGCTCTCTGTCTCGGGTGAGGGCGTATCGGGAATCTGCGGCAAGGTCTTGGGCGAGCTCGACCGATTTACCGAATCGGCGCTGGACGATGACATTGCATTGGTGTCCCTTGAGTTTTTGCGGGGCCGGTCCTAAACAGCGACGCTGGGCGCGTCGAATCCGCACGGTTGCGGAAACACATGCATCGAACAAGCTCTTTTGGGGAACCATGGTCGTATGAATGAGTGGAATGACATAGCGGTTTTGACGCCACCAGGCGATATCGACATCGCCACGGTGCCTGCGCTGCGTCGGCGGTTGGATGCTTTGATTGGCCGCGGCGTGCGTCGTGTCGTCATCAACTGTCAGGCTGTTAGCTTTATCGATTCGACGGGTTTGGCATTCCTGCTTACGCGCGCTCGTGAGCTCATGAGGCGAGAAGGCCTGCTTTCGCTCGTCAATGCATCAGGTGAAGTTGTTCGCTTCTTGGAGATTGCTCGTCTTGTCGATATCCTTCATGTCGCGGGGCCGGCACGGGAGTCTATTCCCGCTATTCCGGTGGGGGAGCTGCCTCGCTGGAGTAAGAGCGTCGAGGTCCGTCAGGGTATCGAGAATCTTCACTACTACCGACATCGCATCGCCGAACTCCTTGAATCGCTTCCGCTGCGCCGTGACGAGCGCTACGATGTCGCATTGGCGTCGGGGGAGGCGCTGGGTAATGCCTATGACCATGCGGGCGGTATCGGGTGCGTCCTGACGGTTCAGGCCTATGGCGATCGCGTTGTGGTTGAGGTGCTTGATCGAGGTGCCGGCTATTCTATCGATGAAACGAGCGAACCGGTCGCATCTGAGGAGCGCGGCCGTGGTATCAAGCTTATGCGTATGCTCGTCGATAACGTGGAGGTTGCTCGTCGTATGGACGGCGCCGGCACGCGCGTGCAGATGGTGAAGCTGTTTAGCGGAGCGCTGGAATCGTGTGCCTAGCCAATCGCTTTAGCGCGTTTGACTACTAAGAACATGCGGCAGACAAGTTTTTTGAAAAAAGTACTTGCGTCTTTTGGACAACTCGCGTAAATTAATAACCCGCAAGCGGACATGGCTCAGTTGGTAGAGCACAACCTTGCCAAGGTTGGGGTCGCGGGTTCGAGCCCCGTTGTCCGCTCCAAACGCAACAGCCCGACTACTACGGTAGCCGGGCTTTTTCGTACCCATCGCATGGGCTCGAACCCGAGAGGGGGCGAGGGTTTTGGGGCATGGCTGCGGCGTTGTTTGTCGCGAATGTTCGCTTTGGGCGTATCATCGTGGGCATCTCGCATAACCTCGTTGCAAGGGAGATACGCCCCATGGCTACAGAAAAGTCTTCTTCGCGCTCATGGATGTCCGACGCCGCGATCTATCAGATCTACCCGCGCTCGTTTAAGGATTCGACTGGTTCGGGTCTGGGCGATATCGCGGGCATTACCCAGCAGATGGACTATCTTGAGCGACTGGGTATCGAGGCCATCTGGCTGAGCCCGTTTTACCCATCGCCTCTTGTCGATGGTGGCTATGATGTGGCGGACTACTGCGATGTCGACCCACGTCTCGGCTCGCTTGGCGACTTCGATGACATGATCGCCGCGGCTCACGCGCGCGGCATCAAGGTCATTGTCGACATCGTGCCTAACCATTCATCCAACCAGCACCCCTGGTTCAAAGCCGCTCTTGCCGCCGGCCCCGGATCGCCCGAGCGCGCCCGTTATATCTTCCGCGATGGTCGCGGCGAGCACGGCGAGCTGCCTCCCACCAATTGGAATGCCAACTTTGGCGGCCCCGCCTGGACGCGTGTTGCGGACGGTCAGTGGTATCTGCACATGTTTACGCCCGAGCAGCCGGACTTTGACTGGTCATGCCCCGAGGTTCATGCGCTCTTTTGCGACGTTCTGGCGTTTTGGAGCGATCGAGGCGTCGATGGCTTTCGCATTGATGTGGCGCAAGGTCTCGCCAAGGATCTCGACCGCGATGACCTCGACCGGTGGCATCTCGCCGAGGGCGATGACATGGTTGACGACGGCACCCATCCGCTGTGGGACCGCAACGAGGTCCACGAGATCTATCGCGAGTGGCGCCGCGTGTTCGACCGCTATAATCCGCCGCGCAGCGCCGTTGCTGAGGCATGGGTGCTGCCCGAGCGCCAGTATCTCTACGCGCGCCCCAGCGAGCTTGGCCAGACATTTAACTTTGAGTTTGCCAAGGCCACTTGGACCTATGATGACATGCACGCTGCAATCGAGGAGGGCTTGAAGGCGGCCATCGAATCCGATTCCGCCTCGACCTGGGTACTCTCCAACCACGACGTGCCGCGCGTGGCGACACGCTATGCCCTGCCGCAAATCAAGGCGACGCGCTACCACCAGATTGCGCTCGACTGGCTCTTGCGCGACGGGTCGTCTTATGACGAGGACCGTGAACTCGGCGAGCGCCGCGCGCGGGCGGCCCTTTTGCTTGAGCTGGCGCTTCCGGGTTCGGCATACGTGTATCAGGGTGAGGAGCTCGGCCTTTTTGAGGTGGCTGACATTCCGTGGGCTGCACTCGAAGATCCCACTGCGACCAATACGCACGGACCGAAGCGTGAGAAGGGGCGCGACGGCTGTCGTGTGCCCCTGCCGTGGGTAGCGGCGGACGATCCCGCGCAGGGCGGATCGTTTGGGTTTTCACCGGCGGACGCCGATACGGCGCCCCATCTGCCGCAGCCTGCATGGTTTTCCGATTACGCTGCCGATAGGGAAGAAGCGGACCCGACATCGATGCTTGCGCTCTATCGTGACGCCCTCTGGCTGCGGCGCAAGCTGCGCGGGTGCGCCAACGATCTTGCGTGGCTCGATCTTGACGGGCGCACCGGCCTTGCGGATGGTGCCGAGGGCGCTGAGGGCGGCGTCATCGCCTATCGTCGCGACAACGGCTGGGCGTGTGTGACGAACTTCGGTGCAGCACCCGTGGAGCTGCCGGCGGGCAGGGTCCTGCTCACCTCATCACCGCTTGCAGGCGGCAGGCTCGCGCAGGACAGCTCTGCCTGGATTATGCTCGGTGAGACGTAGGGGCCTCTTGCGGCGAGTTTGCGTTTGCCTGCGCCTTCCGTGGTGGCTGATGTCTTTGCGAGGTTCGCGAGGGCGTCGCAAAACTTTTCAAAAAAAGTTCTTGCATAGGATGCGGGCATCACGTAAGATTAATCCTCGTAAGCGGACATGGCTCAGTTGGTAGAGCACAACCTTGCCAAGGTTGGGGTCGCGGG
>URYA01000111.1 GCA_900551975.1 uncultured Collinsella sp.
GGCCGCGCGGCAAGGAGATATATTGCCAGACCGGAGGGGCCCCGCGGGCGGGAATCTGGGTGTACACATTTCCTACACATCTTGGAATCCGACTAACGTTTGCCAGCCGTTACCTACCGCTCGCCGAGCATCTCTTTATATAAGGCAGTCTCATGGTTAAAGCGGATACGTCCCCCTAGCTAAAGCACAGCCAGCATCGAGCAACTCATCACGTTCTTCCACCGAGAACCCCTCGGCGTAGACGCGCACCACTGGTTCGGTCCCACTAGGACGGACCAGCAGCCACGTGTCATCCTCGAATGCCAAACGCAAGCCATCCATATGACTAACGTTTTGCGGCACCTTGCCACAAATCGACTTGGGGTTTACGCCCGGCAGCAGGGTTCGTAACGTTTCGGCATCTTCGGCCTCAAGGCGCAAATCGCGTCGACCGTAACTCGTCTTACCAAAACTGTCCTCGAGTTGGTCGACCAGAACGCCCAAAGGCGCGTCCGTCTTTGCCATAAGCTCACACAGAATCAGACAGGCGAGGATTCCATCGCGCTCGGGCATATGCGCGGCGATGCCGATACCACCGGCTTCTTCGCCGCCTATGAGGACGCCGCCCTTCTTCATCTCCGCCGCTATATATTTGAAACCGACTGGTTTGACGGTCACGCGGCAGCCAAGCGCCTCGGCAATGCGACGCACGAGCGTCGAGCATGAAAGGTTGACGACGACGCGCCCCTCCAAGTTACGAAATTGAACTAAGTCGCCCAAAACGAGCGCCATGATCTGATGCGGATGTATATATCTGCCGCGCTCGTCAACCGCGCCGATACGGTCGGCGTCGCCGTCGGTCACCAGGCCAGCGCAAGCTCCGTCCTCGATAACCGTGCGCTCGCAAGCGTCCACCCAAGGCTCAACGGGGTCGGGGCAGATATCTTCTTGGTCAGACGCCTGCCCGGCGTGAATCTCGTGCACCTCAACGCCAAGCTCGCGCAGCAAGTCAGCTAGATAGCCCTGGGCTGCGCCGCCCATGGGATCAACAACCACGCGCAGGTGCGCGGCGCGGATGGCTTCGGCATCGACAAATGATGCCACCGCCTGCATATAGTCAGGAATGATATCCGCGGTGCGATATTGCCCCTCGATCCCCATTGGCTCGGGAGCCATGGCCTCTTCGAGCTCTTCGATGACATCCTGGTTGGCGGTCGAGCCGTCACCCATGCGAATCTTGAGGCACAGATAACCCTGCGGATGATGGGACCCCGTCACCATGAGCGCGCCGCACGCCTCACCGTCATAAGCCGCCGCCCACGTAAGGGCAGGGGTCGGAACAGGTCGCGAAGCGAGCACGGCGTCCAGCTCGTGCGCTGCTAGCACGCCCGCCGCAAGCTCAGCGAACTCGCGCGCCAGGGGCCGGGTGTCGAACCCTATATATACCGTTTTGCCCGGATTGGTCTTTTGCCACAACTCGCCGACGGCATCGGCGATACGGGCAACGTTATCGGCAGTGAAGTCCTCATCGACGCGAGCGCGCCAACCGTCAGTTCCAAAATGAATTATCGCGCACACGCGCAGACACCTCACAGTGTTTGGATCATGGTACGCATGGGGTATACCCGCAACATGCACTCGGCAACCTGCCGGCACCAGCATTCACCATTTGGGCAAATGCTGCCGAGGACATGCAGGCGATAAAAAAACCGCCCCGTATGGAGCGGTTTTGCCCTTTATATATCGAGCGCCTCGGCCATCGCTGCCGTAGTGATTGCCGTGGTTCCACAGCAACTGCCCACCATTGCGGCACCGGCATGCCTCCATTCGATGCATGCGCGCGCGAAAGCTTCGGGGTTCTCGTGCCATACGGGGCCATCCTGAGTCTGGACCGGATCGCCCACGTTGGGACGCACCGTGACGGGAGTAGTCGCCGATGCAACCATCCTGGGCACCGCCGCATTCGCGGCCGCAAGCGAACAGCAATTAACACCAACCGAGTTTGCGCCGTGTTTTTCGGCGTACAAAACGGCCGCCTCGATGTTGAGGCCATCGCCCAACAGGTCGCCTTTATCGTCAACGACAAAACTCACCAGAACAGGCATGCCGTCGGCGGCATCTCGAGCGCCGGCAAGCATGGGCTGCAAATTACGGATAGACGTCACCGTCTCGATCAGCAGACCGTCAACACCAGCATTGAGCAAGGCGTGCGCCTGTTCGCGCGCAATGCCTCGGATTTCACGATACTCGGCAGAGTCCTCGGCAAACCACTCAATACCGATCGGGCCCATCGAGCCCAGCAGCAGCTGAGGGTGCGCCTGGCGGGCATCGTCGACGGCCCCGCGATTGACCTCCGCCACGGACGGCGCAATCTGGTCGTGCTTGAGGGCATAGCTTGATGCCTGAAAGGTGTTGGTAATGAGCACCTGCGCGCCGGCGGCGACATACAAGCGATGGATACGAGAAACGGTCTGCGGCTCTGCCAGATTCCAAAACGCCGGTGGAATATCGGCGGCATCGTACTCACTCAACAGAACACTGCCCATGGGGCCCTGCGCCAACAAGGTCTCGCTCGACAAGCGGCGCGTAAGTTCCTCGGCACCAAAACGGTTGTAATAACTCGTATCCATATATATCCCGCTATTCCTCGACGCTGATTCCCTGCTTTTCGAGATAGGCGAGCCAGCGGCTCATCGTGTCCTCGGACAGCGCATGCTCCATCATGCAGGCCTCGGAATCGGCACGCTCAAATTCGACACCGAGCTCCTGAACCAAAAACGTGCGGATGAGGCGATGACGGTACCAGATAGCCGTGCCAACCTCGCGGCCGCGATCGGTCAGGACTACCTTGCCGTAGTGCGATTGCTCGACAAGCTCGGATGCCTTGAGCGCCGAAACCGCTTTATTGACCGATGCCTTGGAGACGCCAAGGCGCTGCGCGATGTCGACCGATCGCACGCCGTTGGTTTCCCCCTCTTCGCTTTCAATGCGAACCATGCACTCCAAGTAGTCTTCGTTCGCCACCGTCAGATGTAGTTCGCGCGAGCTATTTGTCGTATCCATGATCTTCCGTCCCTTCTGCATTCAATGGCTGATTCTACCCCATCCAAGCGTCGTGGTATGCCGTGGCATACCGTGCTAGAGTTCTTGTTGCACACGACGACCAAGATTGGAGCGGTCTTTATGGAAAACACCACCACGAGCCCCGATGTCCTCGAGCGCTTTTTGCGCTACGTCCAGATCAACACGCAGTCCGAGGATGCAAACTGTGACCAGGTACCCTCGAGCGCCGTTCAGTTTGACCTTGCCAACGTGCTGGCTGAAGAGCTGCGCGAGCTTGGTGCGGAAGATGCCCACGTTACCGAGCACGCCTATGTCTGCGCGCATATCCCCGCAAGTGCGGGCGCTGAGGACAAGCCCGCCCTGGGCCTGATCGCCCATCTCGACACCACCGAAGTTGCACCGGGCGCCGGCGTGAAGCCGCACATCGTACACTACGAAGGCGGCGACCTGGTCTGCGGCACGGTTGACGGTAAGCCCGTTGCCATGAGTACCGCCAAGCTTCCCGCCCTGAACGACCTCGCAGGTGAGGACCTGGTCTGCAGCGATGGCACCACGCTGCTGGGCGCGGACGACAAGGCAGGCGTCGCCGAGATCATGTCGCTTGTCGCGCGTATCGCTCAGGACCCCTCTCTGCCCCATCCCGCACTCGGCATTTGCTTCTGCCCTGACGAGGAGATCGGCCACGGAGCCGAGCTGTTGGATATTGATACCTTTGGCTGCAAGTACGCCTACACGGTCGACGGCGGCCCCATCGGCGAGCTGGAGTGGGAGTGCTTCAATGCCGCCGAGGTGACCGTCCGCTTTGAGGGCCAGTCCATCCACCCGGGCGACGCCAAGGGCCGTATGGTCAACGCAGGCAATCTGTTCTGCGACTTCAACGCGTTGCTCCCCTACGTGCAGCGCCCGGAGTATACGGAAGGCTACGAGGGCTTTTATCACCTTGAGGGTGTATCTGCGACCGTCGATCACGCCACAGCGCGCTATATCGTCCGCGACCATGACGCCGCCAAGTTCCAGCAGAAACTCGACCTTATTGATGCCGCCGCCTCGATGCTCAACCAGCGTCTGGGTGAGGAGCGCGTGACGGTCGAGATTAAGCAGCAGTATCGAAATATGGCCGAGATCGTTCGTGACTATCCCGAGCTTATTGATGTTGCCAAGGAAGCCTACCTTGCCTGCGGCGTTGAGCCCCAAGTGCTGCCAATTCGTGGCGGCACCGACGGCGCCCAGCTGTCGTTCCGCGGTCTGCCCTGCCCCAACCTTTCCACCGGCGGCTATTGCTACCACGGCGTCAACGAGTTCGTCCCGGTCAGTTCGCTCGTCAAGATGACCGACGTGCTCCAGGAGCTCGTCGCCCGCTTTGCATAAGGAACTCGAACAATCTAGGTAAGCAAAACCGCCCCGTCCTCAAAACCGAGAACGGGGCGGTTTTTGGTGGCAAGGGAAGTAGTCAGCACCGCAGGTTGAGCCAACGTCAGCGAGCAACGTCCAAGGCGAACAAGTTGGCATGAAAAAGGCAGGGCATTGACCTTCTGGTCATGCCCTGCCTTTTGAATGACAAATTGTCACCTTGGGCGGCGCGCAGCGTCGAGCCGTTACGGCGTTTGGTAAAACGCCGTAACTTAGTAGTTGGCCTCGTAGCCGTTACCGTCGCCGGTGGGCTCTTCGTAGTAGTCCGAATCGCTCGAATCGCCTGAGTCATCGGAATCGTCAGAGCTGACCGATGAGGTTGCGGTACCGTTTGCGTAATCGTCAGACGTGTTGTTGTTCAGGTCGCCGATCGTAGAGCTGGAACCGTCGGAAAGACCCATGGTGTTGGGACCCTTGGGATCCTTGCCGGCATCGACGCGCTCCATCATTTCCTTGAGCTCGTCCTCGTAGACAAAGACGTAGCTCACACCGTCGATCATGGTGCTCTCGTCGGCGTACGAGGGCAGGTTGGCCGAGTAGATACCGTCGACATCCATACCGCGCATGGCGTTGACCGTAGCCACGATATCCTGAACGCTCATATCGGTTACGAGCATATCGGACAGCGAATTAACCAGGCCAAAGATCTTCGTGGCATCGAAGTTATTGAGAATCTGGTTGGCAAGGGCGCCAAGCACCTGACGCTGGTGGCGCATGCGCGTGTAATCGCCGTCGGCATAGGTGTAGCGGCAGCGGGCATAGGTAAGGGCGGTGGCACCGTCCATATGCTGCTGGCCAGCGGTAATCTTAATATCCAGGTGCTCGGGGTCGTCAACATCATCGGTTGCGTTAATGTCGATACCGCCAACCGAATCAATCAGCGCCTGCATACCGTCGAAGCTGACCTCGGCATAGTGGGAAATCTGAACACCGCACAGCTCGTTGACCGCCTCGACCATGGCCTCGGCGCCGCCAACGGTATGGCAGGCGTTGATCTTCATGGTCTCGCCCTTGTACTCGACCTTGGTGTCACGCGGAACGGAAATGAGCGTCGCCTGCTTTTGCGTGGGATCGATGCGTGCCAGGATAATCGAGTCGGCACGATACGTATCCTCGCCCGGACGGCCGTCGGTGCCAAGAAGTAGCACGTAGAACGGATCCTTTGCCTCATCGGTGTCAACCAGAACCCGACGCAGATTGTCGGTAATGACATTAGAATCGCCGAGCTTGCCCATAATGGTGGCAAACCACAGGCCGGCAGCGGTAGTGGCACTCAGCAGCACGCCAAGCACGACAATGAGCGCGACGTGACGAATCGTGTGGCTACGACGACGTTGGCGA
>URYA01000112.1 GCA_900551975.1 uncultured Collinsella sp.
ACCGGGCCACGGCGCTGTGACCGAGATTCATCATGGCGACCATAATTTTCCCGCCAAAGCCCACGGGCTTGCGGGTATTTTCAAAGAATGACATATCACACCTCCATTTTTACACACTCGGCATAGGTCAGCGGGAACGAGGCTTTCAGCACAGCGCTTTTCCGCACCGTCCAGCTGTTCTGCCTTAGGAAGCGCAGGTATTCCGCGCTCGTCCACTTGCTGTGGAGAGGGAAGCCTGCCAGCTTCATGAAAAATGCCCTGACCTTGCCGGTAAACGAGTTCCCTGCGTGGGTAAAGGTCGGCGCAATCAACACGCCATCGTCTTTCAGCACCCGGCGAATCTCGGCAAGGGCTTTCTCCGGCTGCGGCACGATATGCAGTGCGTTGGACACGATCACCACATCAAAGGACTTATCTGCATAGGGCAGGCGGAACATATCCTGCACGGAAAAGTGCAGCTTTGCAGATTGATTATCCCGCTTTGCCTCGGCGATCATCTCTGCGGAGGCGTCCGTCGCCTCGATGTGTGCCGCTGCGTTTACGATATGTTTTGCGATTAGCCCCGTGCCGGTCGCCAGATCCAACACCGTTTTTGCTTTCACCACCGGCCTGATCAGCTCATACATCTTCTCATACGCCGCCCGGTCCTTTCGCATGAAACGGTCGTACCGACCGGCATTCTTGTCCCAGAAGCCCTTGCGTTCGTGCATGGCTATCGCCCCCAAATAGTTAGAGCTATCTAACTATAACACGCGAATCATGCAGTAAGATAAGGCTGACCTTATTTTCTTGGCAAAGACGCATCTCTTCGGCTTCCGCTTATAGCGGCGCGAGTCAGATGCTAGGTTGGAGCTGAAGAAGGAGCTTGGCGGACAGGTAGGTCGATACCGGTTCCCGGAACGGTGATCCAGCCAATTACACCAGGGCTCTAGTCATTGAGTGGGAGTAAGCCGATGGGGCTTTGACTTGCACTTTTGAGTGCCGCACTGTGCCGCTGAGTTTCGTTTTGTACGAGAATCACGGCAAAGCCGCCAGCGACGGCGGTGGGTAAAAACGATCATCGAGTCTCCGTTCCCGCGTTGGGACGGAGACTTTTTCTTTGTCGTTTCACTCACTTTTACCTGCGATTATTTTCATTTAGGAGCTTGCGTGCTATTCAGGAGTGAAAAGACCCGACAGTGGTCTGATATTGAATGCTCCACGCCCCCCAGCGTAGGGCAAGAGTAGCCTTTACAAACCCTCTCGATATTAAGTTGACAGCTGAATATAGCTGTTTACCTCGGGGTTATAATCGTCTCAACCATATATTTCCTCTAGATAGGTTGCCCATGATGTTCAACACCGCCGAATCGCTTCTTATTGTCGAGGCCGGAAACACCGGCAAGTTCTCCAAGCTTCTCTACAACATGATTGGAAAGAACGATGACACAGAGGCTGGTCCGACCGGCCCCGTCGACGGCAGCGTCGATGCCTCCATCTTCAACGAGGACCAGTTCGCTCAGACCGCCATCTCGTCGAGTCAGAAGGTCGTCTTCATCGGCTGGCCGGAACGCACCGGAGACTACATCGATGCGATTCGGCTCGACAACCCCGAAGCCATCGACGAGGAAGGCGTCTACATCGGCGTGAGCGGGAACCACGCCTGCATCACGGTGAATACCGAGCCGCCTTCCAAGGAGGACTACTGGAAGTTCCTCGAAAGGGCAAGGGAGCATGGCATGGAGTTCGATGACCTTCTCGCGGCCCTGCGCCCCGGAGAGAAGGCGGCGGAACCCGAAGAAAGCAATGATTCCAATCCCGTGCTTGGTTTTGCCAAAATGGTAGGCAAGACCATCGGGAGGGCTGCCGCCGATGGCGCGAACGGCATCAACCAGGCCGTCGTCCTCCATCAGAAGGCGGGCGAGATCCGCGACCAACGCTACCAGTACGCTGTGAAACGCTTCTATCACGAGAAGCTCAGGAGCTTCGTCGAGGCGTAGGGATGAACGATTTCGACAAGGGGTTCGAGTTCTCCGCGCGCCATGCCGCCGCCGTGCCCGCCGGGATGGATGCTGCGAGCTGGGTGAACAGCGTGGAGGCCGCCATCGAGGAGCTGTACTCCGCGATGAACTCCTACGACCACTACAAAAACAGCAAGGCGGCGCAGGACTCCCTCAAGGGATTCCTGGCGGAGGAATGGGCCTTTGGGACGGCGAACGTCGACGCTGCCGTTAAGAGGGTCGACGCCAAGGGCATCAGGCTCGACTCGCACGACCTCGGGTCTGCGGATGTGGCCTGGGGCGCCGATCAGTACCAGCTCAAGTTCCTGACCGACCCGAAGAACATCGCGCGCAAGCTCGCGACGACGCTTCGCGATTCGTACAACGGCAGGCCGAAAAGATATGCGGATCTCTCTTTTGACGAGTGGGCCGTCGAGAAGGGCTTCGCGGGCAAAACCCCAGACGACTTGCTCTACGGCGACATGGGCGGCCTGATCCCGTCGGACAAGCTTGAAGCAGCCAAGCAGTACACGCTGATACGCATCGAGCGCGCGAAAGGCCGCGGCTTGGACGAAGAGGTGCAGCGCTGGACGAAGGTGCGCGACAACCTGACGGACCGAATCGAGACACCTGAGGGCGTCGAGGGCAGGCCCGCCACGAACGAGGAGATGCGCCGAAAGGCGATCGACGTCTCGAACAAGAAGAAGCTCGACCCTGCGGACGACGGCATGACCACGTCCCAACTAATCGCTGCGAGCGACATAGTGAAGCAATCGCTCAAGGCCGGCGGCACAGCCGCCGCCCTGAGCGCCGCCCTGAGCGTTGCCCCCGAGATCTACCGCGCCATCGATTACCTGATCGCGGAAGGAGAAATCGACGACGAGCACTTGAAGTCCATCGGGACGGCGGCATGCGCCGGCGCCACCAACGGGTTCGTGTCCGGATCGGCGACCGCGGCAATCACTGCCGCAGCAGCAAAGGGCGCCTTCGGCGAGACGGTAAAGGCCGCCGCAATGGGATCGAGGGGCGCGAACGTCATCGCATCACTCGTCGTGCTAACCATGGAGACGTGCCGAAACTCCTATCTCGTGGCGTCGGGGAGGATCGAGCCCGTCGAGATGGCGAGCAACATGGGCCAATCCGTGTTCTCAACCGTCATGATGCTCGGCGGAGCCGCTGTCGCGACCGCCCTGACAGGCGGGGCGACCCTCCCTGTGCTCATTGGATCCTTCGTCGGCGGAGCGGCGGGAAGCATGGCGTTCAAGCCCGTCTCGTCTTGCGTCATGAAGGTGTGCGTCGATTCCGGCGTCACATTCTTTGGCCTCATCGAGCAAGACTACGAGGTTCCTAAGCACCTGCTTTCGATGCTCGGCATCAAAGGGGCGAGCATTAAAACGGCAAGGGTAAAGACAGCCGCCGTTTCGACGGCGCCCCGACTCTCTGCGCCATCCGTGAAAACGGCGTGCCTGCACACCGCAGACGTCGTCTTCTTTGAGCGAGGGCTCGTCGGCGTCAACAAGGTTGCATATTCGTAGGGCGATGCCGGTGCGCATGAAGCGACCTGCGGTTTCGCGAATCAATTTAGTCATTCCCGAAATCGCGAATCAGAGGACTGATTCGCCCAAATTGCGCACGAATCAGTCCTCGGGCGGTACGACGCGACACGCATCGACAACACTCGGACTGGATTAGTTATCGAGTGGGAGTAGTAATAGAACATTTGCTCTGTTTTTTCATACGGTTTCGTACGGTTCCGATGGCGACCGATGGGGGCGTTTCGCAACCGCCGCACCTGCAAGCCACATGGTTTCACAATCGGGCAAAAACTCAGAAGGCTCCTCGTGAAAAACGAGGGGCCTTCCGGTTTCCTTCGGCGCGGACGGATCGGGACCCCCGCCGATCTAGAGGCACTCGGTCAGAATCTGGAACACCTCGCTGCGCTCCAGTTTCTTGGCGCAGCCGCCGGTGAGCACGCAGGTGTTCGCAACCTTGTGCAGCGTCTCGTCGGACGCGTCGGAGCCCATCTCGGCGAAGCTCGTGGGAAGCCCCGTCTCGCCGATGAACGTCTGCAGGCGGTCGATGCCTTCGAGCGCCACCGTAAGGTCGTCTTTGCCCTCGCCGTCGACGCCCCACACCTCGCGCGCCCAACGGGCGAACTGCGCGGGCGCCTCGGGGGCCAGGTGGCGGTAGAGCGCAGGATGGATGACCGCGAGGCCCATTCCGTGGTTGGTGTGGGTGTACGCGCCGTACTGGTGCTGGATCATGTGCGCCTGGAAGTCCGTTGACTTGCCGATCTTGAGCACGCCGTTCTCGGCCATAGCGGAGTCGTATACGAGCTCGCTGAGCGCCTCGAGGTTCCGATTGTCGTCCGCGATGATCCGCATGTTGCGGATGACGTTACGCTGGATGGCGAGGTTGATGTCGTCGGTGACGTTGCGCCCGCGCGGGCTTCCGAAATAGCTCTCCATGCAGTGCGAGAGCGTGTCAAACGCGCCGCTCATGAACTGCGCGTGCGGTACGGTGAGCGTGAGCGCCGGGTCGAGCGCCGCCCACATGGGCATCGCCCCCAGATAGGCGCACTTCACGTGCGTCTCCTCGTTGGTGATGACGGCGCCGTTGTTCTGCTCGGCGCCCGTGCCGGAGAGCGTAACGATGCAGCCCATGGGGATGAACGAGCTCGGCATCTTGCCGTCGGCGTGCTCGAATGTCTCGATGTCCTCGTCAAGCATCGCCTGCGCGGAGACCACCTTGCAGCAGTCGAAGACCGACCCACCGCCGACGGCGAGAATGAAGTCGACTTGCTCCTCGCGTGCGAGCGCGGCGCCTTCCTGGCACTTCTCGTAGGTTGGATTGGGCATGATGCCGCCGAAGTCCACCACGCGCTTGCCCGCACTCGTGAGCTTATCGACCACGTGGCCGTAGACGCCGGTTCGCTTGACCGAACCTCCGCCGTAGGCGAACATCACTGTCTTGCCCATGGCACCCATCTCGGCGTCGAGTACCTGGTCCATGGCCCCCTCGCCGAAGTAGTTCCTGACCGGGTAGTCGTACGTGAATGAGTTCATGGCAATTCCTCCTAGTAAGTTATCAGTGCGGTCTGACCGCTCGTCTACACGTTGCGCACGAGCCCGGACATCCATTCGATGGTGGCGGGGTCGTGGTGGTCGAAGAACGCGCTGCGCCCGGTGTCGAGCGCGGCGATGGCGACCATCTCGTCGTCGCCCAGCGCGAAGTCGAAGACGTCGAAGTTTTGCTCCATGCGATCGCGGTGCGTGCTCTTAGGGATGCAGACCACACCGCGCTGCAGCAGCCAGCGCAACACGACCTGGGCGACCGTCTTGCCGTGCGCCTCGCCTATGCGAGCGAGGACCTCGTTGCGGAAGAGGTCGTTTCTGCCCTCCGCAAAGGGCGCCCAGCCCTCCATGGCCACCTCCTTGCCGGCCATGTACTCCTGCGCCTCGCGCTGCTGGAAGAACACGTTGCACTCGACTTGGTTCACGGCGGGGGCGATGCGGTTGAACGAGATGAGGTTTGCGAGGTGGTCGGGGTAGAAGTTAGCTGTGCCTATGGCGCGGATAACGCCCTGCTCGTAGAGCTCCTCCATGGCGCGCCACGCGCCGAAGACGTCGCCGAACGGCTGATGGATGAGGTAGAGGTCGACGTA
>URYA01000113.1 GCA_900551975.1 uncultured Collinsella sp.
CCCGACTCATCAACGGCAGCCACGTCATGCAGATGCCCGTACGCGCCCACGCCCTGGCCCTCGGGAATCTTCCACGCCCACGCGGCGTCGCCCGTCTGCACCAGCTCCACGCAGCCCTCGTCCACCTCGGGCTTAAGGTCCATAGCCGCAAACAGGCGCTCGGCACCGGCCAACGCGTTGAGCAAGAAGTTGCCGAGCTGCGTAAACTGGTTGATGGGCATGGCGGCTTGGCGCACAAAGACCAGGTAGCTTGCAAGCGCACCCACGTCGGCCAGGCCCTTGATGCAGAGCATGCCGCCCGCCACGGCGACGATGGCATAGTTGACGTAGCCAATCACGACGGTCATGGGCACCATGGAGTTGGCATAGCTCACGGCGGCGGTGCCGGTGCGGCGAAGCTCGTCGTTGCGGCAGGTGAAGCCGGTGACATTCGCTGCCTCGCGGTTAAAGACCTTGATGACCTTTTGGCCCGAGACCATCTCTTCGATATATCCGTCCAGGTCGCCAAGCGATGCCTGCTGGGCGGCAAAGAAGCGCTTAGAGCGCGCGCCCGAGTAGCGCGCATATAGCACAATGGCCGCATCGCACACGAGCGTGATAATCGTGAGCTGCCAGTTAAGGATGATGAGCATGGCCGTGGTGCCCACAACCTGAATGGCGGCCTGAATCACGTTGGCAAAGCTGTTGTTAAGCGCCTCGGAGACGGTGTCGACATCGTTGGTGAAAAAGCTCATGATGTCGCCCGAGCGCGTGCTGTCAAAATAACTGAGCGGCAGCGTCTGGATGTGTGCGAACAGATCGCGGCGAATATCGGACACCACGCGTTGGGCCGCGCGCACCATGATCTGCGAGTAGCCCAGGGCCGAAAGCACGCCCGCGGCGTAGATGATCGCCGTCAGGATGACCTGCTTGGCGAGCAGTTCCTCCCCGCCCGTGGCCAAACCGTTAACGATGGGGCGCACCATGTAGGTGCCGGCGAGGCTCGCGATGGCGGCGACGGAGGCGAGCACGCCCACCGCGAGCAACGAGAACTTGGCATGCCCCATGTAGGAGAGCAAGCGACGCACAGTGCGTTTGAGATCGGCCGGGCGTGCTTGGGCTGCGGTCTTAGGCACGGCGCTCACCCCCTTCCAAGGGTGATCCGCATGCGACGGAGGAAAACGGACCATTCGCGCAGCCATCGTCGCTGCCGTCGCCGGCGTCCGCGTTCCCCGCAAACTCCATCTGCGAGGCATAAATCTCCTGGTATATGTTGTCGCCCGCTAGCAGTTCCTCGTGCGTGCCCACGCCGTGGACACGACCGTCGTCCAATACCACAATGTGATCGGCATCCATGACACTCGCGATGCGCTGGGCGATGATGAGCACGGTCATATCGGAAATCCGGGCGATGTGCTCGCGAATCTTAGCGTCGGTCGCCATATCGACCGCGCTGGTGGAGTCATCAAAAATGAGCACGCGCGGATGCTTGAGCAGCGTGCGCGCGATGCACAGGCGTTGCTTCTGGCCACCCGAGACACCGGCGCCGCCTTGGCCCAACTCGCCGTCCAGCCCGCCGATGCGATCAAGGAACTCGTCCACGCACGCTGCGCGGCAAGCCGCGAGGAGCTCATCGTCCGACGCCTGCGGATTGCCCCACTGCAGGTTCTCGCGCACGGTGCCTGTGAACAACACGTTCTTTTGCAGCACAATGCCCACGGCGTCGCGCAAGGCGACCAGGTCGTAGTCGCGCACGTCGTGTCCACCCACAAGCACGGCGCCCTCGGTGGCGTCGTACAGGCGCGCAATCAGCTGCACAAGCGAGCTCTTGCCCGAACCCGTGCCGCCGAGGATGCCCACCGTCGAGCCGCTCTCGATGCGAAGGTCGATATGCTCGAGCACATCCTCGGCTGCATCCGCGCGGTATTTAAAGGAAACGTCGCGAAACTCGATACTGCCGTCCGCTGGCGCCGCAGTCGCGAGGTCTCCCGCAGGGTTGGCGATAAAGGGCTCCTCATCGAGCACCTCTGCGATACGGCCCACACTCGTGAGAGCGCGCGTGAGCAGCAAAAACACGTTGGAAATCATCATGAGCGAGTTCATGATCAGCAGCACGTAGCTCATAAAGCCCGTGAGCGAGCCCACGCCCAGCTTGCCGGCGAGAATCATGCGGCCGCCAATCCACAGGATAGAGAGCGCAGCCACGTACATCGACAGCTGAAACACCGGCAGGTTGAGCACCGCGCTGCCAAAGGTCTTTGTCGCCGTGCCGGCGAGCTCGGTATTGACGGTGTCGAACTTGGCCTCCTCGTGCTCGGTACGAACGTAGGCCTTGACGGCACGCACGGCGGTGAGGTCCTCCTGTACCACGCCGTTGAGGTGGTCCATCGAGGTCTGGAGTTGGCGGTAGAGCGGACTGACGCGATAGGTGATGACGCCCAGTACGATTGCCAGCACAGGCAAAATGATCGCAAAGACGGTGGCGAGCGGGCGCGACAGCATCAGCGCGTAGATAAGGCCGACGATAAGCGTCACCGGGCCGCGCACCATAGGGCGAAAGCCGTTGCCCACAGCATTTTGGATAACGGTGATGTCCGTGGTCATGCGGGTGACGAGCGAGCTGGCGTCGTAGTTGTCCAGGTTACCAAAAGCGAGCGTCTGAATCTTTTTGTACTCGGCCTCGCGCAGGTTAGCGCCTAGGCCCGAGGCAACGCGGGCGGACGTGTGTGCATAACCCAAGCCCAGTACCAGCGAAAGCGCAGCGCACACCAACATGTACGACCCCTGCAGCAGCATGTAGTTGATATCACCCGCAGGCACGCCCACATCGATGATGTTGGCCATGATGACCGGGATAAACAGCTCGAGCACCGTCTCGACCGACACAAAGAACACGCCGAGAATGGCATCGCGACGGTATGCCCCTAGATAGGAAAACAGTATTTTGAGATTGCGCACGCAGGTTCAACCCCCATCAAACGTTGTTCGCAAACGCACGTATTATTGCGCGCCGAATAATGGTGTCAAGTATTCCGAAATCGTTTTCTGCAAGGTTAGCGACGGCGGCGAGTTCTCGTGACGTGTGTCCATATTCACTCGGAATAATGGTGCGCGCGATTTTTTCGCCCCACTGCCGACACAAACCTTGACTCTACAATCGTTGTAGGGTTTTCACTACACTGGTACGTAAACAAACCCAGCCAGAAAGCCTCGCCCATGGAACACGACCTCACACGCGGCAATGTCCTTAAGACCATCGCGGTCTTTGCCCTGCCCTATATGCTCTCGTACTTTTTGCAGATGCTCTACGGCATGGCCGACCTGTACATGATGGGGCAGTTTAGCGGCGCTGCCGGCATCACCGCCGTGGCAAATGGCGCGCAGACGCTCTATATGATCACCGTGGCGCTCGTGGGCCTGGCCATGGGAACGACGGTTATCGTCGGCCACGCCGTGGGCTCGCGCCGCTTCGACCGCGCCGAGACCGCCATCGGCAACACCATCACGCTCTTTATGGGCGTCTCGGTGGTGCTGGCTGCTGTCCTGTTTGCATTGTGTCCGCAGGTTGTGGCGCTCATTGGCACGCCGCCCGAGGCGGTCGAAGGCACCGCCGCCTACCTGCGCATCTGCTTTATGGGCATTCCCTTTATCGCCGCATACAACATTCTTTCGGCCATCTTTCGCGGGCTGGGCGATTCGCGCTCGCCTATGTACGTGATCGGCGTGGCGTGCATCATCAACATCGCACTCGACTTTCTATTTATCGGCCACATGGGGCTCGGCCCCGTGGGTGCGGCGCTCGGCACGGTAACCGCCCAGACGGCCAGCGTTGCCCTCGCGCTCGTGTGGCTCAAGAGCCGCCGCACGAACATCCACGTAAAGCGCAGCGACCTGCGCCCCCAGCCCGAGGTGCTCGGCAGCATTCTTAAGATCGGCGTGCCCGTGGCCGTGCAGGACGGCTGCATCCAGGTGGCGTTTATGTTTATCACCGTCATCGCCAACCACCGTGGGCTCGTCGACGCCGCCGCCGTGGGCCTAGTCGAGAAGATGATCAGCTTTTTGTTCATTGTGCCGAGTTCCATGGGCGCCACCGTCAGCGCACTCACGGCGCAAAATGCCGGCGCGGGCAAGGGCGACCGCGCACGTCAGGTACTCAAGGACGCCATGACAATCTCGGTGGTGTACGGCTGCCTGATCACGGTGCTGATGTGGCTGGTGGCGCCAGCGTTTATTGGCTTTTTTGCCAAGGACGCTGCAGTAGTCGCCGCCGGTACCGGCTATATGCACAGTTATATTTTCGATGCAATCTTTGCCGGCATCCACATTTGCTTTAGCGGCTTTTTCGCTGCATACGGCAAGAGCTACATCGGCTTTGCGCACAACGTGCTGGCCGTGGCGCTCATTCGCGTGCCGGGCGCGTGGCTGCTGTCGAACGCCTATTCCAACACGCTGTTTCCCATGGGCATCGCTTCGCCGTGCGGATCGATTTTGTCGGCGATCATCTGTGTTATAGCGTTTACCGCGCTCAACCGGCGCGGGGCTTTTGACAAGTTGGTGGCGTAGCGGGGCGACGCGAAATCGCCCTCATCGACGATATCATCAGCGACGACCCGGCGACCTACGTGACGCAGATCACGGTGCCGGTTGTTCCGGCAAAGTAAGAACCTCCCGAAAGGCATCGTGCTTCCGGGAGGTTTTCTAATTTGACTATCGATGTCCTAAGCCTGGGGCACCTCACCGGTAGCCAAGATCTGCTCGAGTGCGTCCTCATCCAGCACGGGCACACCCAGCTGCTCAGCCTTGGTGAGCTTGGAGCCCGCTTTGGGGCCGGCGACCAGATAGCTCGTCTTCTTTGACACGCTGCCCGAAACCTTAGCGCCGAGTACCTTGAGCGCCGCGCCAGCCTCGTCGCGGGTGCGGTTGACGAGCATGCCGGTGAGCACGAAGGTCAGACCCGCAAGCGGCTGTGCGTCGGCGAGCTCGCCCGCCACGCCAGCGTCGGCTGCGGCTTGCGCGTGCGCGGCGCCCAGGTCGACCTCGAGCGACAGGCCCGCCTGACGCAGGCGCTCCAGCACGGCAAGGTTCTCGGGCACGGCCAGGAACTGCTTAACGCTCGCCGCAATCTTGGGACCGATGCCCTCGCACTCGGCGATGTCCTCTTCGCTCGCCAAGATAAGCTTGTCAATCGACAGGAATCGCTCGGCGATAACCTCGCCCACGCTCTTGCCCACGTGGCGGATACCCAGGGCAAACAGCACGCGACCGAGCGGCTGGCTCTTGGACTTGTTGAGCTCGGCGATGATTTTCTCGGCCGTCTTGTGGCCTACCGGAATGGGATCGCCCTTCTTGACGCCCTTTTTGCTGTTGGAGCTTGCATAGGTGCGGCCCGTGTCCAGCCCGGCGATGTCGTCAACCGTGAGCTGGTAGAAGTCTGCGACATCGTGGATCAGGCCGGCGGCGATCATCTTGTCGACAATCTCGTCGCCTAGGCCGTCGACGTCCATGCAGCCGCGGCTCACCCAGTGGAGCAGGCGCTC
>URYA01000114.1 GCA_900551975.1 uncultured Collinsella sp.
ATTCGCTGAGGGGGCCGCGCGACCTGTGCGCTCGTTGCCTACGATTTCACGAAGCGGAGCGCTTTATTCTGTTAAATAAACCTACTGAATAGATAGATCTATAGTCCCGCGGAAGCGCATCGCGGGCAAGGCAGCTACAGCGAAAGGATTATCGAGTCTATGCACCCTGCGGTTCAAGTTGACCAGCTCAAATTCACGTATCCCGGCTCTGAAAAAACGATTCTTGAGGATGTTTCCATGCGGGTCGATGAAGGCGAATTCGTCTGCATCCTCGGGCAATCCGGTTGCGGCAAGTCGACGTTTCTGAGGCTTTTGGCCGGACTCGAGACTCCAACGGGAGGGTCGATCTCCATGTTCGGAGAGACCATTAAGGGCGCCGGTCCCGATCGCGCGGTGGTGTTTCAAGATTACGGGCTTTTTCCCTGGATGACAGCAGGCAAGAATATCGTGCTCGCCCTGAAGCAGAAGTTTCCCGATATAGACAAGGCGGAGCTGAAGGCCAAGGCACTCGAGATGCTGGGGGCCGTGGGATTGTCGCCCGACGTGTTCGATAAGCTGCCCAAGGAGCTGTCGGGCGGTATGAAGCAGCGTTGCGCCATCGCCCGCGCGTTTGGAATGGATTCGCCCGTCATGCTCATGGACGAGCCATTCGGCGCACTCGATGCCGTCACCCGCGCTCGTCTGCAGGACCTTCTTTTGGAACTGTGGAACAGGCAGGAGCAAAGGAAGACGGTGTTCTTTGTGACTCATGACGTGGATGAGGCATTGTTGCTTGCTTCGAGAATCATCGTGTTCGGTCAGTCGCCCGCCCACGCCATCTATGAGTGCCGTATCGACCCGGATCAGCATAGATCCCGCGAAGGGCTGTTCGAGAGTTCCGTGCTCATGGGTCTTCGCAACGATTTGATCCGTCATATGAATTTGGATATCAACGGGCGTATTGATTAGCCCGCTGCATATAGGAACGAATACGTCATGCAAGAGAAAGGAAAACGTTCCATGACATCCATTAACCAGCCGTTGAGCCGCCGTAGCCTGTTCGCGGGATTGGGCCTTATCGTCTCGTCTGCGACTCTGTCGGGCTGTGGCGCCTCGGGCGACACGGGCTCTTCCAAGGAAAAATCATCGTCTGCCGAAAAGCCCGAGGTCTCCCAGATCAGCTGGGGCCGCGCCAACAGCGGCAATATCTTTGTCACGCTCGCGCAGGACAAGGGCTATTTTGAGGAGTATGGTCTCGAGGTGACCGAGAGCCCCGTCGCTAACGATACGGATGCTATGGCGGCCCTTACGTCGGGGAAGGTCGACGTTACCTCCAACCAGGGTACGGTGGGTCCGCTCCAACATATCGCGGCTGGCGAAGACCTCACCATCGTTGGCGGCTACATGCTGCAGGGCATGTACCTGATCGCCAAGAAGGGGACCAAGTGGAATGGAATCGACGATCTGGTCGGAAAGCGCATCGCCCATAAGGTGCCCCAGATTCCCATCTGCTATGCGATGCTCGAGGCCGGGCACGATCCCATGAAGGACATCACTTGGGTTACCACGGATACGTCTGCGGACCGTCTGGCGGCGGTCGTGGCCGGCGAGGCCGACTATGGATACATGTCCGGCGACATGCTGTACGCCATCAGCCAGAATGACGACGTCGACATCGTCGTATACGCCGATGAACTTATGCCCGCCTATGGTTGCTGCCGCATGAACATGCGCACGGACTTTGTCAAAGACAATCCCATTACGGTCAAGTTGCTTCTCAAGGCTCTTCTACGTGCCGAGGCGTATTTCCAGGCTAACAAGGACGAATCCGTTTCGATTCTGGCCAAGCAGCTCAACACCTCTGAGGACTACGTAGCCGCCTATCTTAAGAACGATCACTATAAGATTTCGATCGATCCGGTTCACAACCAGGTTCTCAAGACGTGGGATGTTATGAAGCAGATCGACTTTGTGTCCGGCGACGCCAAGAATATCGATATTGAGAAGCACATCGATATCTCGTTCTACAAGAAGGCGCTGGACGAGGTCATCGACGAGCACGGTGACGAGTACCCCGACTGGTGGAAGAACCGCCAGGAGTTCTTCGACCAGTACAACGCATAAAGGTCTTCATATGCCAAAGAAACTGATCGGGTTTATAAAAAGCTATTGGATCACAGCGTTGGTTTTTGCCGCGATGGTTGGGGTCTACGCCGTTATCAGCGAGTTCAAGCTGCTCAATGCACTGCTGTTTCCGCCGATTCCCAAAATCGTCGAGGCTTTTCTGTCCAATGTCGACGTCATGCTGCTTAACCTGGTGTCGTCGTTTCAGCTGCTTGTTCCCGCCGTCATCATTGCCACCATTATCGCTCTCATCATAGGCATCGCCTTGGGCTCAAATAGGCGGGCCCGTACTGTGTTGCATCCGGTCGTCTACACCGTCAGCGTGGTCCCGTCGATCTTGTTGTCGCCGTTTGCCCTGTTGATAGCGCCTGATTTTCGTTCTGCCTCGTTGTTCTTGGTCGTGTTCGGAACCATCTGGTCGACGCTGTTCGCTACCATCACGGGCATTCAGACGATCGATAAGCGCTATCTGGACAACGCCGCGGTCCTGGGGCTCACGGGATTCAAGCGACTCTTCAAGGTGGTTTTGCCGGCCGCGAGCCCCTCGATTCTGGCCGGTTTTGTCAACTCCTTGCGTGGCTCATTTGTGATCCTGGTCTATGCCGAGATGTACGGTGCCCAATACGGCATGGGGTTCTTCGTCAAGAAGTACACGGAATACGGCCTGTATGCAGAGGCATGGGCAGGTTTCATCTTTATGGTGATCGTGCTGGTCGTTGTGATGCAGCTGTTTGAACGCGTCAAAGAGCGCTTGCTCAATTGGACAATCGATTAATAGCAATTTGTTTGTGAGGAACATGGTATGAAAATCACAAAAGTCGATGTTCTTCTGCTGGAAGAGCATCCGCAGGATAATCCCAATTGGAGTCCGGTCTTGTGCCGCGTCTATACCGATGAGGGAATTTATGGTGACGGCGAGGGGGCGATGGCCTACAATACCGGCGCTAAGGGCACATGGAGTGCGATTCAAGAATATGCCCAGAAAATCATCGGGATGGATCCGCTGGATCACGAAGTGATCTGGGAAAAGCTCTATAAGTCGACGTTTTGGGCTCAGAACGGCGGCCCTACGGAGTTCTCGGCCATATCTGCAATCGATGTGGCCCTGTGGGACATCAAGGGCAAGGCCTTCGGTGTGCCGGTGTGGCGCCTTTTGGGTGGCAAGCAGCGCGAGTCGCTGCGCTGCTATGCGAGCCAGCTTCAGTTTGGCTGGGGCGACCATAAGGAATCGCTCCGTACGATCGATGAGTATGTTCACGCTGCCGAGCTGGCGCTCGCCGAGGGCTACGACTGCATCAAGTACGACTTTTTCACCTTTGACGAGAAACCTGGCGTGAAATTCACCCATGAGGACACGACTCGACTGCTCTCGCCCCGGGTGCGCAACCTTGTCGTCGGCCGTCTTGCCGCCGTGCGCGAGGCCGTTGGTCCCGATGTCGATATCATCGTGGAGAATCATTCCAACACCGATGCGCAAAGTGCCGTGCAGCTTGCCCATCTGATGGAACCCTATGATGTATTTTATTTCGAGGAGCCCTGCACGCCCAATCCCAAGATGAACAAATACGTGCACGACCATATCAACATGCCCGTCTCGCAGGGGGAGCGCCTCTACAGTCGCTGGCAGTATGCTCCCTATTTCGAGAATGGATCCGTCCAGCTCATTCAGCCCGATCTGGGAAATTGCGGAGGTATCACCGAGGGTAAGAAGATCTGCGATATGGCTCACACCTACGATGTGGGCGTTCAAGTCCATGTATGCTCGAGTCCGTTGCTCACGGCGGCCTCGCTGCAGCTTGAGTGTGTGATTCCCAATTTCACGATTCACGAGCATCACGTTTACAATCGATTCGATTACGTTAAACGTCTGGTGGTCAATGACTATCAGCCCGTGAACGGCCGATTCGAGATCCCAGATGCACCGGGTATCGGAAACGAGATCAGCAAATATGCCTTTGAGCACGGCATAAAGGCAGAAGTGAAATAGATTGCAGGCCTTGGGGGCCGTCTTTGCCCCCAAGGCATTCATAAGGTTCGTCGCTGGACACGGAGTGATTTTCCGTTTTCCGGGATCGTGGCCTATCAGAGGGGAGATAACGTCATGCCAACCATCGAAGAGCAGCCGTTGCCGTCCACGTTTGAGGAGTTCAACGAGCAGCGCAAGGCGGCGTTTATTCGCGTCAAGGATTACAAGCAGGCCGGTAATCGCCTGATCGGTTTTCTGTGCAGCTACACGCCGCTCGAGATTATCGATGCCGCGGGGGCTGCGAGCGTGGCACTCTGCGGCACGTCCGACGAGGTGATTCCCGAGGCCGAGAAGGTGCTGCCGGCAAACCTCTGCCCGCTCATCAAGTCGACGTACGGCTTTGCCTACTCGCAAAAGTGCCCGTTTACGTACTTTAGCGACATGATCATCGGCGAGACCACCTGCGACGGCAAGAAGAAGATGTACGAGCTGCTCAACGAACTCAAGCGCACGCACATTCTGCATCTTCCGCAGGGTCGCGATCGCGCCTACGAGCGTGAAGGCTGGTACGAGGAGTGTCGCCTGCTCAAGGAGGAGCTCGAGGGCTTCTACGGCATCACGATTACCGACGATGACCTGCGCGCTGCCGTCCGTCGTCGCAACCGCTTGCGTGCGGCCCAGCTCGAGATGTTTGCGCTGCAGGCCAACCAGCCGGCGGCCATGAGCGGCGTCGACCTGATGAGTACTATGTTTGCCGGTACGTTCAGCTTTGATATCGAGGCCTATACGCAGCAGCTGGAGCAAAAGGTTGCCAAACTGCGCGAGACCTACGACGCGGGCGAGCGCCCGGTCGCGGCAGACGCCAAGCGCATTCTGATCACCGGTTGCCCGGTGGGCGGCGTGATCAACAAAATCGGTCGCACCATCGAGTCCAACGGCGGCGTGGTTGTGTGCATGGACGACTGCTCGGGCGAGCGCACGGCGGCCATGATGATCGACCCGGAGGCCCCCGACATCCTGCGCGCTATCGCCGACCGCTACCTGGATATCAACTGCTCGGTCATGACGCCCAACGACGGTCGTATGGAAAACACGCTGGCCATGTGCGAGAAGTATCATGTCGATGGCGTGGTAGAGAGCGTGCTACAGGCCTGCCACACCTTTAACGTGGAGAGTGCGCGCATGCAGGAGGCCGTCGAGGGTGCGGGTATTCCGTATATGAAGATCGAGACCGACTACAGCAACGGTGACATGGGCCAGATCGAGACGCGCATCGCTGCCTTCATCGAAACCCTGTAGTTGACGGTATGTGACAAAGGGACTGTCCCTTTGTCACATGTGAGGGAGGATGCCAAGGCGCCTGAACGCGCCGCTACCTTTGATGTTTAGATTGGGAGAGAGCCATGATGGGGATCGGGATCGATATCGGGTCTACGGCGG
>URYA01000115.1 GCA_900551975.1 uncultured Collinsella sp.
CCACCCAAGCGCACCATTTGCCCGCGGCCCGACTCCTCATCGAGCCCTGCCAGGCCGCCAACCTCGCAATAGCGCCCCAGCGACACCGTGGGCGTGTGGCCGCTCACCACGACCGGACCCTTGCCCTCGGCAGAAAGCAGCCCCGTCGGGGCATCCCAATAGCCATGGCGAATCCAGAGCAAGTCATCGGACGACTGCACGGCGAGCATTTGCTGCAGCAGCTCGCGATCGGCATCGACCGCTCCCCTGCCGTCGCCGCAATCGACGCCATGCTCAAGCAAAAACGCGCGCGCCGCCTCGGTCTGAATACCGGCGTGCACCAGCAGGTACGGCCGCTCGACAGTCTCTGTCACCGCATAGAGCGGCAGGGCAGCAGCCCAACGCACTAGCTCCTCGTATGCCTCAAACTCCATTTCGTTGAGCTGCTGGCGCGTGGTCCAACCGCCGTTGATATCCCAGGTCTCGGCATCGAGCGGGTCCTGGCCAATGATCGCGTCGAGCATAATCTGCTCGTGGTTGCCCTTAAGCACGCGAGCGTTGGGCAGCGACCGCACCAAGTTGATGACACCGACCGGATCGGGACCGCGGTCGATCATGTCGCCCAGCACATATAGCGTGTCGTCGGACGTCAGAGAGATCTTGGAAAGGGCCTCGTCCAGTGCGTGCACGTGCCCGTGAGCATCAGATGTCACATAGATCGCCATGGTACGCCTCTCCTTGCATTGCGGCCGAAGCCCGGTGCCGCAACTAAAACTTCAAGTTGAACTTAAACGTTACCCATTGTACTCCGTTGCAATAACGGTGGAAAGTGCCACCACAGCCAACGGCCACAAGCGGCCGCCCGCACGCTCCGGAAATACCGCGCCACCATCATCAACGCCCCACCCAGCACCACCCCCCGCCCCGGCCTCGTGTCGATAATGCGAACGCCCGCGGCTCGGCCCCATAAACCCACCACCTTTGGGTACAAATAACCACAGATAATTGACCGTGCCACGCAAACCACCCAGAAGCGGACACTATCCATGAACCAGATACTTCTCTTTATCGGCCTCGTCATCATTTTGTGCCTGACCATCAAACCCGTCGGCAAAAAGCTCCCCTTCCCCACCCTGCTCATCTTTATCGCGCTGGGCATGCTGCTGGGCGTCAACGGCCCCGCGCGCATCGACTTTAGCGACTACGCGCTTACCGAAACCGTCTGCAGCACGGCGCTGCTGTTCATCATGTTCTACGGCGGCTTTAACACCAACATCGACCGTGCCAAGCCCGTCGCCGCGCCCGCGGTACTGCTGAGCACGCTCGGCGTCGTCATCACCGCCGGCATCACGGGCGCCTTTGCGCACTTCGCGCTGGGCTTCGACTGGATAGGCGGCCTGCTGCTAGGCTCGGTCGTGGCGTCGACCGATGCGGCGAGCGTCTTTAGCGTGCTGCGCGAGCACAGCCTGTCACTAAAGGGCGGCACCGACTCGCTGCTCGAGGTCGAATCAGGCTCCAACGACCCCGTCGCCTACATGCTCACCGCGGTGCTCGCTACACTCGCGGCCGGCGGCGACATCAACATTCCCGCACTGCTGGCCAAGCAGATTATCCTGGGCGTGGGCCTGGGCCTTGCCATCGGCTGGACATCCAGCCGCCTGATTGAACGCGCACATGCAACGGCCGAGGGCGCGCAGACCATCTTCTTGTTCGCCGTGGCGATCGTGGCCTACGCGCTGCCGAGCTACCTGGGCGGCAACGGCTTTTTGGCCGTATACCTGGCAGGTATTGTTCTGGGCGCGAGCGACATCACCGGCAAGGTCGAAATGGCACACTTCTTCGATACCCTCACCGAGATGGCCGAGATGACTATCTTCTTCTTGCTCGGTCTGCTCGTGACGCCCGCACGCCTGCCGCAAATGCTGCTACCGGGCCTGGCACTCATGGCGTTTATGCTCTTTGTGAGCCGCCCCATCGCCGTGGGCCTGCTGTTGGCGCCCTTTAAGACTAACCCTCGCCAGGTTGCGCTCGTAAGCTGGGCGGGTCTGCGCGGTGCCGCTTCGGTCGTGTTTAGCCTCTTTGCCGTGGTGGTCGGTGTTCCCGGTGGTCACGACCTGTTTGACCTGGTGTTTGTGATCGCCGTGTCGAGCATTGTGGTGCAGGGCTCGCTGCTGCCGGCGGTGGCGAAGAAACTCGATATGATCGACGCGGAAGGCGACGTGCGCCGCACGTTTAACGACTACCGCGACGAGGACGGCATGTCTTTCGTTAAGCTCAAGGTGGGTGTAGGGCATCCGTTTGCGGGGCGCTCGCTCGCGGACATTGGCAGTGCGACGGACATGCTCGTAGTCCTGGTACTGCGCGACGGCGCGCACCCGGTGCTGCCCAACGGCGATACCGTGATCGAAGAAGGCGACCTTCTGGTTATGGCCGCGCCGACGTTTGAAGAGCGTGCCGAGGTTACGCTGCGCGAGGTCACCGTGACACCCCACGGTCGCCTGGCAGGACTGCGCCTGCGCGATGTGCCACAAGGCAAGCACCCCTTTATCGTCGTGATGCTCAAGCGCGACGGCCAAACCATCATCCCCGACGGCAACACCCTCATATACGCCGGCGACGAAGCCGTCATCGCCACGCTGGCGTCGCAGCCATCCCCACCCATAAGTTGCGGTGAAATAGGGACTAAATAGGCCTTCTAGCAGCCCAAACAGTCCCCATTTCACCGCTTCTTGTTGAAGGGATGGGGTTGAAGTTCAATCGCGGCTACCATTCCTCGTCTGCGCCGTAGTCATCGTCCGCGTCACCATCGACGGCAAAGTCGCAGAGGTCGAGGCCTTCGCGTTCGGCTCGGGCTAGGAGCTCTTGGGGCGACTCGTCCTCGATATCCATCACGTCGAGCATGGCGGCCGGAAAACCCACGCCCGCCGCACTCCCCGCGCGGTCGAGCAGACTCTCGCGCAGTTGGTCTACATCAACTTCGATTTTCATGGTGAAACCCCCTATCGGCAATCGCGACCGAACAAACCGCATGCCCCAAATGAGGTGCAATAAATCCCAGATACCGCCATAATAAAACAATGAACATCAGGGAGGTTGCGGACGATGGATAAGCTCGATGCCATAACGGAACAAGTCAGGGACTTTTGTGATGCACGCGACTGGCGCAAGTATCACACGCCAAAAGAGCTCGCCATCGGCATGGCAACTGAGTCCTCCGAGCTCCTTCAGCTCTTTCGTTTTATGAGCGACGAGCGCATTGCAGAAATGTTCGAAGACACCGAGCAACGACAAGCCATCGAAGACGAAGTCGCCGACACGCTCCTTTTCCTTCTGCGTTTCGCAGATTTAAATGAAATCGACCTGCCAGCGGCGCTTTCGTCCAAGCTCAAGCGCAATGGCGAGCGCTACCCCGTCGACGCATCATCTAATGAATACAGAAAGGCGGACCATCATGAGTAATGAGTTCGCCCTTCGGCAATACACGCTTCCCCTGCCCCAGCCCTTTGAGACAAGCGAATCTCTTCAGGACTTTGGCACGCCAAAGCCTGGAGCCCATCATGACGAGAGTTGGCCCGTCCTTTACATTCTCACCAACAGCAGAAACAAGACGGCATACATCGGCCAAACAACCAACTACCAGCGCCGCATGAAACAACACGCTGCAAACGTGGACAAGGACTTCGACCGGACCCTTCTGATCGACAATCCCACCTTCAACCAATCCGCAACGTTCGAGTTCGAGAATCGACTTATTGAGCTGTTCTGTGCCGACGAAAAATACCAGGTCACCAATGCCAACAACGGCTATGCCCAATTCGATTATTTTGAGCGGCCTCAGTATCGCCAGAGGTTCCGAGACCTCTGGACAAAGCTTCGCGAAGAAAACTACGCGATTCATCCGATTGTAGAGCTCGAGAACTCCGATCTGTTCAAGTTCTCGCCTTTCAAGACGCTTACGCCCGACCAATACGAAACGATCGAGACGATTTATAAACGTCTCGAACAGGAGCATGAAGACGCAAAACATGGCGGCTCAAAAAGAGAACGTATAACCGTCGTGAATGGCGCGCCGGGAACAGGTAAAACAATCCTCGCCATCAGTCTCATGTTCAAAATCAAAAATGAGCCGAACCTTTCCGGTCTGCGGGTCGGTTTTGTCACCCCCATGGATTCCCTGAAGAAGACCCTCAGGAAACTCACGCACTTCCTTCCAGTGCTAAAGCCTGGCGATATCTTGAGCCCCAGTGACGTAACCAAAAATGATCGTTATGACATCCTACTTGTCGATGAAGCACATCGACTGGGTAATTATCTAAGCATGGGCTCCGGCATCAAGGCCTTCTATAGCACCTGCGATCGTCTCGGCCTTCCGCATACGAGCAACCAAGTTGACTGGATATTCAAATGCTGCGACAAGGCATATCTGTTTTATGACCCCAAGCAGCAAGTCAGGGCATCCGGCCTCAATCGAGACGGTCTTGAGCAACGACTCAACCAACTCGAAGAAGCAGGAATCGAGACCGAAGAATTCAACTTGAGCACCCAAATGCGTGTGCGTGGCGGCGATGAGTACCTCGATTTTGTCTACGACCTGCTTGATAACAAAGCGTACATGCATGCCGGCATGAAGTTTGATGAGCTCTTTGCCTCTCGGCCTTACGACTCGCAAGCCGGCGATCCTGACAGTGATATCCCCAGGTACCAGTTTGGCATCGTCGACCGATTTGAGGATTTCTGTTCTCTGCAGCAAGCCAAGGAAGAAGAAGTTGGTCTATCCCGCATGACGGCAGGTTTTGCGTGGAAGTGGGAAACGAAGAATAACAAAGACGCGTTCGATATCGTCATTGAGGGCATCCCTAAACGTTGGAACTCGAGTCAAAAGGATTGGGTTAACTCCCCCAACGCCGTCAACGAAGTCGGATGTATCCACACAGTGCAGGGCTACGACCTCAATTACGGATTCGTAATTCTGGGTCCCGACATTTACTACGACAACGACAAAGGGGGCGTCTGCGTTAACAAGGCAAACTTCAAAGATACCGTCGCAAAGAAAAAGGCAAGCGACGACGACCTACGAAAGATTATCGTCAACGCCTACTACGTTTTCATGACGCGCGGCATGCTGGGAACGTTTCTTTATGTATGCGACCCAGCGCTCAAGGAGTATTTGTCACGGTATATCCCGGTGATATAGACCTAACGACCGCCCTCCCCCATGTAACCATCCTGTAAATCATAGCGGCGCACTCGAGTTTTACCGTGATGCGGTCGCGCCCGGCGCTCCACTGTGCTAAAGTATCCCGAACGCTCAAACGACTACGAGGGGAACTAGAAGATGGCACGTGTGCACAACTTCTCAGCTGGCCCGGCCGCACTGCCCACAAGCGTGCTCGCCGAGATCGCCGACGAGATGATGGACTACCGCGGTTGCGGCATGTCCGTGCTCGAGATGAGCCATCGATCTAGCATGTACCAGCAGATCATCGACGACGCCGAGACTACCCTGCGCCACCT
>URYA01000116.1 GCA_900551975.1 uncultured Collinsella sp.
CGCTGCGTCACGCTCGCGCCTGCGTTGCTGCCGGTGCCGATATCGTGGCGATCGACGCCACCGATCGTCCGCGCCCCGATGGCAAGACGGTCGAGGATACCTTCCGCCCGCTGCACGAGGAGGGTGTGCTCCTGATGGCGGATTGTGCCACCATCGAGGACATTCGCCGTGCTGTTGATATGGGCTTCGACCTTGTATCCACCACGCTTTCTCACGGCGTCGCCGCCATCGACTGCACCATGGCCGATGGCCCCGACCTGCCGCTCCTGCGTCAGGCGACCGAGGAATTCCCCGGTCTTCCCATCATTTGCGAGGGTCGCGTGCATACGCCCGAGGAGGCTCGCGCCGCGATCGATGCTGGCGCCTGGGCCGTTGTCGTCGGCACCGCCATCACGCACCCCACGAGTATTACGAGTTGGTTCAAGGCTGCGCTTGAGGCGTAAGACAGGCCTCGTATCCGCTCGGGGCGGTATACTCAATATAGGCAATTGACCGCGCGGGATCCGGGTTGCTGGGTCCCGCGCTTGTTTTCGGGAGGCAGCACATGCAAAAGGGAGATGCCATGGATGCGGCGGAGCGCTCGGAGCGCATCCCCGATATCGTCATCATCACCGGAATGTCCGGATCGGGCCGCACACAGGCCATGCACGTGTTCGAGGACATGGGCTATTTTTGCATCGATAACCTGCCTCCGCGTCTCATCGCCCAGCTTGCCGAGCTCGTCGGCATCAATACGGGCGTGGGCAGGCATCTCGCCGTCACCTGCGATCTGCGTAGCCAGGGACTGTTTGACGAGTTGCTCGATGCGGTCGCCGCGCTCGAAGAGCGCGAGATGAGCTGCGACATCGTGTTCCTGGAGGCTTCTGACGAGGTGCTGATTCGTCGCTACAGCGAAAATCGCCGCCGTCATCCCATTGCCAAGCCGGGGGAGACTACGGCCGATGCCATTCAACGCGAGCGCCTTCAGCTTCAGGGCGTGCGCGACCGAGCCGATATGATTATCGACACGAGCCGTCTGCGCACCTCTGCGCTGCGCAACAAGCTACGTATGGCATTTTCCGAGCTGTCCGACCAGCAGCTCATGGACGTCCACGTGTTCTCGTTTGGCTTTAAGCACGGCATGCCCGTCGAGGCGGACATTATGATCGACGTTCGCTTCCTGCCCAATCCGTTCTACGATCCCGAGATGCGCACCATGACCGGTCTCGATAAGAAGGTCTCCGACTTTGTTCTGGACCATCCCAAGACCCAGGAGTTCTGGAAAGCTTGGACACAGCTGCTCGATACGGTCATGCCGGGCTATATCGCGGAGGGCAAGCCACAGCTTTCTATTGCCATCGGCTGCACGGGCGGTCAACACCGCAGCGTTGCCATCGCCGAGGCCACGGCACGTTATTTGGAAGGCGCCCAATATCACGTGAGCATTTCCCATCGCGACCTGTCGCGCGCCAACACGAAGGCATAGGCCTGCATGTCGTTTACCGCTGAGGTGCGCGACGAGCTTGCGCGCTGCGAACCCGAATGTGAATACTGCGATTTGTCGACGCTTGCCGCCCTCACGCGCGTGAGTGGTACGCTCTCGCTTACCGGCTCTGGGCGGTATCGTTTGACGGTTGCGACTGAGACGGGAGCCGTCGCGCGCACGATGATCACGCTGACGCATCGCATCCTTAAGCTCAAAACGGAGTTCACCGTTCGTAAATCTGTATTGCATAAGGTTCGAAACTACCTCATCACCTTGCCTGATCAGCCAGACCTGGATAAGGCTCTGGTGCTGCTGGGCATCCTCGACCGTAGGGGAGGACTTGTCGCCGGCGTGCCCCGACATATCGTTGCCCGTCCTTGCTGCAGGCTTGCCTATATCCGCGGCGCGCTCATCGCGGGCGGTTTCGTGGCCGATCCACGCGGCGATTTTCATTTGGAGATCGCGGTGCAGGGCGAGCAATATGCCAAGGGACTTTGCGATCTGTTGGAGCAGATTGGGGTCCATGCGCGTGTTAATGCTCGGCGGGGGTCATATGCCGTGTACATTAAGAGCGCCGAGGAAATCGAGCATCTTTTAAAGCTGATTGGTGCCAAGCGCAGCGTTGCCGAGATTGAGGAGGCGCGCGCGGTCAAGTTGGTTAAGAACGATGTGAACCGTCGCGTGAACGCCGAGCTCGCCAACCAGACCAGAAGCGCCGGCGCTGCCCAACATCAGCTTGCGTTGATCGATGAGCTCGAGCAGCGTGGCCTTCGCGATGCGCTTCCGGATGCCTTGGCGGTCTTTTGCGACCTGCGCGAGCGCTACCCCGATCTGTCACTGCGTGATTTGGGGGAGATGGCTGACCCTCCCTTGTCGAAGTCAGCCCTCTACCATCGTGTTTTACGGCTTGAAAAGCTCATTGAAGCAAACAGGTAGTTTGAAGTATCGACTTATATATGGATTTAACTGCTATTTTAGTCTTTAAAACGTTTTAACGTAAATTTGATTTTCAATTTCGAGCATTCTCGTGAAATTCAAGTCAAAAAAAAGGTATATTAGGCGAGTGGTTAGTTTGTGGGCCTCAACGGCAGGCGCTGTAGCTTGCGGGGGCCTTACGAAAGGAGACACAATGGCAGTAAAGGTTGCTATTAACGGCTTCGGTCGCATCGGTCGTCTGGCCTTCCGTCAGATGTTCGGTCATGAGGGCTCCGAGATCGTCGCTATCAACGACCTCACCTCTCCCGATATGCTCGCTTACCTGCTGAAGTACGACTCCACGCAGGGCAACTACGCTCGCGATCACGAGGTCGTTGCTGGCGAGGATTCCATCACCGTTGACGGCAAGGAGATCAAGATCTACAAGGAGGCCGACGCCAACAACCTGCCTTGGGGCGACCTCGACGTCGACGTCGTTCTCGAGTGCACCGGCTTCTACACCAGCAAGGCTAAGGCTCAGGCCCACATCAACGCTGGCGCCAAGAAGGTCGTCATCTCCGCTCCGGCTGGCAGCGATCTGCCCACCATCGTGTACAACGTCAACCACGAGACGCTGACCGCTGAGGACAACATCATCTCCGCTGCTTCCTGCACCACCAACTGCCTCGCCCCGATGGCCAAGGGTCTGAACGACTTCGCTCCCATCGTGTCCGGCATCATGACTACCATTCACGCCTGGACTGGCGACCAGATGCCGCTCGACGGCCCGCAGCGCAAGGGCAACAAGCGTCGTAGCCGCGCCTGCGCCGTCAACATCGTCCCCAACACCACCGGTGCTGCCAAGGCTATCGGCCTGGTTCTCCCCGAGCTCAACGGTAAGCTCATCGGTGCCGCCCAGCGCGTCCCGACGCCGACCGGCTCCATCACCAACCTCTACGCTGTCGTTGACAAGAAGGTCACCGTCGACGAGGTCAACGCTGCTATGAAGGCCTACGCTGCCACCATCTCCGAGACCTTCGGTTACAACGAGGACGACATCGTCTCCACCGACATCATCGGCGAGACCCACGGCTCCATCTTCGACGCCACTCAGACCATGTGCTCTGACCTCGGCAACGGCCAGACCCTCGTTCAGGTCACCTCTTGGTACGACAACGAGAACTCCTACACCTCTCAGATGGTCCGCACCATCAAGTACTTCGAGAAGTTCGTTGCTTAATTTAGCTTTTAACGAATAGCTCGTTGAGCGTCTAAAGAAGGGCGCGGCCTTATAGGGCTTACACCCTAGGGTCGCGCCCTTTTTATAAGAAATCGTCTGCCGTAATGGGAGGCAGACACGTACGAAAGGTAGAAGCAAACATGGCCTTTACCAAGAAGACCGTCCGCGACATCGATGTCGACGGCAAGCGCGTTCTCGTCCGCGTTGACTTTAACGTGCCTATCAAGGATGGCGTCGTTGGCGACACCACCCGTATCAAGGCTGCCCTGCCCACCATCAACTATCTCGTTGAGCACAACGCTCGCGTCATCCTCATGAGCCACCTCGGCCGTCCCGAGGGCACCGGCTTCCAGCCCGAGCTGTCTCTCGAGCCCGTCGCCAAGAAGCTCGCTGAGCTCTCTGGTCTCGACGTTGCCTTTGTCGC
Source organism: uncultured Collinsella sp. (assembly GCA_900551975.1). Taxonomy (GTDB): domain Bacteria; phylum Actinomycetota; class Coriobacteriia; order Coriobacteriales; family Coriobacteriaceae; genus Collinsella. The sequence goes on from URYA01000116.1 coordinate 4,045, forward strand.
CGACACCTACGGCGAGAAGGCTGCCGAGGCTGTCGCTGCCGTCGAGCCGGGCAAGGTCCTCGTTCTCGAGAACGTCCGTTTTGACAAGCGTGAGAAGAAGAACGATCCCGAGATCGCCAAGAAGCTCGCTTCCTATGGTGACGTCTTCGTTCTCGATGCCTTCGGTACCGCTCATCGCGCCCAGGGTTCCGTCGTGGGCCCCGCCGCTTACCTGCCCGCAGTCGCTGGCTTCCTGCTCGAGAAGGAGGTCGACACGCTCACCGGCATCTTCGCCGAGCCCGAGCGCCCCTTCGTCGCTATCGTCGGCGGTTCCAAGGTTTCCTCCAAGATCGGCGTTCTCGATCACCTCATCGACTCCGCTGACACCCTGATCATCGGTGGCGGCATGGCCTACACCTTCTTCCTGGCTCAGGGCCTGTCCGTTGGTCAGTCCCTCAAGGAAGAGGACTGGGTCGAGCGCGCTGGCGAGATGCTCAAGAAGGCCGAGGAGAAGGGCGTCAAGATCCTGCTCCCCATCGACAACCGCGTTGCCGATCACTTTGGCGAGGACGCTGTTCCCGAGGTTGTCGCTTCCGACGCTATCCCCGACGATCGTGAGGGTATGGACATCGGCCCCAAGACCGAGGAACTCTACGCCGAGGCCGTCAAGGGCGCCAAGACCGTGTTCTGGAATGGCCCCATGGGCGTCTTCGAGTTCGATAACTTCGCTCACGGCACCCAGGCTATCGCCGAGGCTGTCGCCGAGGCTGACTGCACCTCGATCATCGGCGGTGGCGACTCTGTCGCAGCTGTCAACAAGTTCAACCTGGCCGACAAGATGAGCTGGATCTCCACCGGTGGTGGCGCTTCCATGGAGCTCGTCGAGGGTAAGGCCCTGCCCGGAGTGGAGGCGCTTCTCGATGCCTAATCGCACCCTTCTTATCGCTGGTAACTGGAAGATGAACAACGACGTCGCCGAGGCCGCTAAGCTCGCCGACGAGCTGGCTCAGGCTCTGCCCGAGGTTCCGGCTGGCGTCGAGGTGCTCGTCTGCCCTCCGACCATCGACATCACCACGGTTCATGACCGCATTCAGGCTGCCCCCATCGCCCTCGGTGCACAGAACGTGTACTGGGAGGCCAAGGGTGCCTTCACCGGTGAGTCCTCTTGCGACATGCTCAAGTCCGCTGGCTGCACCTACTGCATCATCGGCCACTCCGAGCGTCGTGACTACTTCCACGAGACCGACGAGGACCAGAACAAGAAGGCCAAGGCCCTCGTTGCCGCCGGTCTTGTTCCCGTCTTCTGCTGCGGCGAGTCCCTTGAGGTCCGCGAGGCCGGCACCTATGTCGAGCACGTCGTGAACCAGGTCAAGGCTGGCCTTGCTGGTCTTGAGATCACCTGCCCCAAGCAGGTCGTCGTCGCCTACGAGCCCATCTGGGCCATCGGCACCGGCAAG
>URYA01000117.1 GCA_900551975.1 uncultured Collinsella sp.
GGCGAACGCGCGCACGTCCATGTTCATAGAGACGGCGAAGCTCTCGATAAAGCTACCGCAACCCGACGAGCAGGCCTCGTTGAGCATGATGTGCTCGATAACGCCGTCCTTGACGCGCAGGCACTTCATGTCCTGGCCGCCAATGTCCAGAATGAACTCGACGCCGGGCAGGAATGCCTTGGCGCCGCGCAGGTGCGCGACGGTCTCGATCTCGCCGGAATCGGCCTTGAGGGCCTCGATGAGCAGTGCCTCGCCGTAGCCCGTGGTGGTCACGTGGCCGATGGTGCAGCCTGCAGGGATATGGTTGTAGAAATCGGCCATGATGACCTTGGCCGTGCCCAGGATGTCACCGTTGTTGTTGCCGTACCAGGTGTGCAACAGCTGGCCGTCCTCGCCCACGAGCGCGGCCTTCATGGTGGTGGAACCGGCGTCGATGCCGATGAACACGCGGCCGGTGTAGCCGTCGAGCTTGCCCTTGGGGACGACTTCCTGGTCGTGGCGGGTTTTGAACTCGGCAAAGTCCTCGTCAGTGGCAAAGAGCGGATCCAGGCGCTCAACCTCGGCGCCCTGCGTGTCGCCCAGGCTGTCGATGGCCTCGATGAGCTGCGGGAACGTGCTGAGCTTGTTGGACTCATGCGCCATGGCGGCGCCGCTCGCCACAAACAGGTGGGCGTTTTGGGGCACGATACGGTGCTCCTCGTCCAGGCTGAGCGTGAGGTAGAAGCGGTGGCGCAGCTCGGAGAGATACTGCAGCGGGCCGCCCAGGAAGGCGACGTTGCCGCGGATGGGACGGCCGCACGCCAGGCCCGAGATGGTCTGGGTCACGACAGCCTGGAAGATGGAGGCGGCGACGTCCTCGGGACGGGCGCCTTCGTTGAGCAGCGGCTGCACATCGGTCTTGGCAAAGACGCCGCAGCGACTGGCGATGGGATAGATGGTGGTGGCGTTGGCCGCGAGTTCGTTAAGGCCGCTCGCGTCGGTGTGCAGCAGGGTTGCCATCTGATCGATGAAGGCGCCCGTACCGCCGGCGCAGGTGCCGTTCATGCGCTGCTCGATGCCGTTGTCGAAGTAGATGATCTTGGCGTCCTCGCCGCCCAACTCGATGGCGACATCGGTGGCCGGGATGAGGGTCTCGACGGCGCGCTTGCTGGCGATGACCTCCTGGACAAACTCTAGGTCGAGCCACTGGGACAGCAGCAGGCCGCCCGAACCGGTGATGGCACAGGTCATCTGGGCCGTCGGCAGCACGGTCGCAGCGCCCTCGAACAGGTCGCGGGCGCAGGCGCGAACGTCGGTGTGGTGGCGCTGGTACTTGGCGTAGACGATCTGGTTGTCGTCGTTGAGCACGGCGAGCTTGACGGTGGTGGAGCCCACGTCAATGCCCAGGTGCAGGTTGCCGCGAGCGTTCTCGGGGTTGAAAATTGCGCCTTCGGGGGCGTGGGCGGCGGCTACGGGCTCAGCGGCGGTGGCGGGCTCGGCGACGACGGACGTCTCCCCTGCCACGTTCTTGGCATCGGCAACTGCCTCAGCAACTTTCTCGGCAGCCGCGGTCGCGGCCTTCTGCGCGGCGTCCACCACGGCGGGCGCGGCCTCGCGTGCGGCAGCGACCATGCGGTCCTTAATACCCTCGACGAGTTTGCTCATTGTCTCTCCTCTTAGTTGTTGGACTCGACGGTTGCGGTGGTGTCGACCGCGTCCTCGAGCTGCAGATTCAATAGCTTCATGCCGTATTCCGGCACGTTGATATCGATGGGTTGGCCATACAGGTCGCCGGGGCGCACAAAGGCGATGACCGTCATAATGCGCGCCATGGTCTCGGGCGATTCAGAAAGGTCACGCTCAAACCAACGTTGGATCATGCCGACCTCAGCACTCACGACATAGGTGACGTAGTAGTCAAAGAAGGTGCCCAGCGCCAAGCCCAAAATGCCCGTCTGTGCACGCGGCACCACAGCCTCACGCGCGGTGTCGATAATCTTTTTAATAAAGGCGGGGTCGCCGCCCGGGCCCAGCAGGGCCCCGATAAGGTCGCGATTAGCCGCAAGATAGCGAAGCAGCTCAACCGAACCGGGTGCCGGCTCGAGCTCGTCGATATTGCGATAAAGATCGGGTAATTGAGCTGCGGTGATAAGCTCCACCCGCTCGCGAATCTCGGCAAGCAGGCCGTCCTCGATCTGGCTGATAAAGTCGGGGATATCGCGGTAGTGCGAATAGAACGTGCGGCGTGTAAGACCGGCGCGCTCGGTGAGCGACGCGACGTTAATGCGCGAAAGGTCGCCGCTTTCGGCAAGCTCGCTGGCAAGCGCCTGGCGAAGGGCACGCTGCGAGCGAAGGGACCGGCGATCGCATTTCTCGAGCTGGGACAAGCGTCCTCCTTGTTACTCAGCCTGTGCGCTATTGCACAGTGCGAGTATTATTGCACACCGTGTGTATCAACACGTAAAGGCAATATTTGGGTTGTGACGAAGGGGCAGCCTCTTTGTCACATCCAGCGACCGCCTAGGTTGTGCAGGTTGTGCCAGGTTTTTAGGGCGGCATTACCGATTGTCCAAAATGTCATTCGTGGGTAGAATAGTGTCGACGGCAGCCCAAGTTCTGGAAAGCTGGGCAGCGCCGTTGCTTGGATTAAGGGGTCAACGCCTTAGCGGCGGCGACCCCTTTTACGTTGCTTCGAACGTTGCTTGAGTGCCTCGGAAAGCCCGACGAGCGCCGTGAAGAACGAGACCAAAGCGGTCAGAAGTCTCACGAAATCAATCAGATCGGTCATGGGCATCACCTCCCATCAGATGGAGGGCGTTGCCCGGCACATGGAACTGCCGTCAACAATGCCGATTCTACCAGAGCCTAGTTATATATACGAATATATGTTCGTATTCCAAGAACACAGGCCCCGTGACAAAGGGGCCATCCCTTTGTCACATTATTCGATGACGGTGCGGGAGTTTTGCTTGCGCATGGTGGCGAGCATGTGTTTGGGGACGGCGTGGACCACGCAGCTGCCGATGGTCGCGCTCGCGGCGGCCTTGGCGGCATCGCTACCGTTTTTGGTCGCGTAGCTGTGACGGAAGCGTTTGAGCATGGCGATGTCGTTGCCGCCGTCGCCGTAAACCGCGACCTCGTCCTCGGCAATACCGTAGTAGCCTGCCAGCCAGGCCACACTCTCGCCCTTGTTGCACGCCACGTCCGTGATCTCAAACATCACCGGATCGAACGGCGCGTTGACCACACGGTCCGAGCGCTCGGCCAAATACGCCTTAAGGTCGCGCTCCAGCTCGAGCGAGGTCACGCGGCAGTTGATCTTGCATACATCGTGACGCAAGATATCGCCGACCGACTGATCGAAATACTGCTCCTCGTGGTACCCGCCACGCGCACGCATGCCGCGCATCACGATGCGCTTGATAGGGCTGTCCTTCTTAAAGCCCGCCTGATGCATCTCGAACGAACCGCTCGAGAACATGCCATCGGGCGTGGAGCAGTCAAAACAGATATCCGGAAACTCCTTGAGCAGCTCCTCGGTGATCTGTGGGTCGATGGTCCAGGTCTTGAGCACCTCGCCATGGCTGTCGCGTACGATTGATCCATTGGAGCAGCAGGCGTCAAGCGCCAGGCCCGTAAAGCCATGCTCGCCGATCGGCAGCGTCGAGCGTCCGGTCGCGGGAACCACATGCAGGCCAGCCTCGGTCAGCTCGCGAATGGCACGGCGGATGGTCCCATCCGCCTCGTGCAGGGCGTTCAGCAGCGTTCCGTCTAAGTCACTCGCAAACATCTTGATCATGGGCGTGCCTCTCCTTCGTCTGCACGATATTGTAGACGAGAACGGGCGCGTCCCAAGAGAGGCACGCCCGTCAGGCGAAAGATTGTCCTACACCGCAGAGGGGCCATGTTCGCCGGTACGGATGCGGATAACTTCCTCGACCGGCTCGACCCAAATCTTGCCGTCTCCAACGGCACCGGTGCGAGCGGCGTTGCAGATAATCTCGACAATGCCGTCGACATGTTCATCGGCGCAGATGAGGGTGAACTGCACCTTAGGGATCGTGTTGACGAGCAACTCGTTGCCGCGCACGTATTCCTTCCAGCCATGCTGTGCGCCGCAGCCCTGCACCTGGTTGATAGTCATACCGCGAACATCAGCAGCAAACAGCGCGTCTTTAAGAACCTCAAGCTTTTCGGCACGAACGACCGCCGTAATCTTCTTCATAGTGAATTCCTCTCTTTTAATAATGAAAATGAATTGTCATTCAATGACGCGGGTTTTCCAGGTGCCCGAGATTGCCCCGAAAGAGGAGCGCCGCGTACTTCGGTACGCAAGCGACGGTTTGAGGGGCAAGGTCGGGTGCCTGGGAAAGCCGTGCGACGGTTTGAAGGGCAAGGTGCGGTGCTTGGGGAAGCTGCTAATCGAGTCCGGAGAACGAGGGATAAGCGCTCTCGCCGTGTTGACTCGCATCCAGGCCCAGCGCCTCGTCGGCCTCGTCCACGCGCAGGCTGCCACGGAACAGTGCCTTGACCACCGCGGCGATCACCAAATCGAGCACCAGTACAATGACGACCGTCACCACAATGCCCAAAATCTGCGAGATGAGCAGCGACACGTCGCCCGTGTAGAACAGGCCGCCCTTACCGGTCCACGAAAGCTCCGGCACACAGAACAGGCCTGTGAGCACGCCGCCCAAGATGCCGCCGATGCCATGGCAACCAAACGCATCGAGTGCATCGTCGTAGCCAAACTTGGCCTTGAGATGACTGATGGCCAAGTAGCAGACAGGCGAGACGATCAGGCCCATGACCAGCGCTGCCCACGGCTCGACAAAGCCCGCACCCGGCGTGACCACCACAAGGCCCGCAACCAGACCGGTGCTGGCACCCACCAGCGTGGGACGACCAGTGTGCACGCGCTCGACGGCAAGCCACGAGACCATGCCCGCCGCGCTGGCCGTCACGGTGTTGAGGATAGCGAGTGCCGCAACGGCGTCGGCCTTAAACTCGCTGCCGCCGTTAAAGCCAAACCAGCCAAACCAAAGCAGGCCGGCGCCCAGCGCCACAAACGGTACGTTATGCGGACGGTAGCTCACCATGCCAAAGCCACGACGACGGCCGAGCATCAAGCAGAGGATCAGGCCCGTGAGACCGGACGAAATGTGCACCACGTCGCCGCCGGCAAAGTCGAGTGCTCCGATAATGTCGCCGATAAAGGAGCCATCGCCGCCCCAAACCATATGGGCGAGTGGCGCATAGACCACAAGCAGCCAAATGCCCAGGAAGGCCGCCATGGCACCAAACTTAACGCGGCCGGCCAGGCTGCCCGTGACGATAGCAGCTGTGATCATGGCAAATGCCATCTGGAAGGCGATGTCGATGATCTGAGGGTAGACGGCACCGTCAGTGGCATTGTCCTCGGCCGCCTGCAGCACCTGGTTGAGCACCGAAACGATGATGCCGATGGCAGCTATCTTAAAAATCAAATCGACGTC
>URYA01000118.1 GCA_900551975.1 uncultured Collinsella sp.
GACGAGGCTGCCATCACCGAGACCGTGGACACCGACATCCTCATCGTGGGCGCCGGCAACGGCGGCATGTTTGCCGCTGCTTATGCGGCTGCTCTGAACGCCAAGGGTGTGGTGACCAGCATCGGTCACTCCGACGCCACCTACGATGAGTGCATCGCCGCCATCAACGCCGGTGCCAGCTGCTTTACGCATACCTATAACGGCCAGCGCGGGCTGCACCACCGTGAGCCCGGTGTCGTGGGTGCTGCTATGTCTACGCCCGAGACCTACGCCGAGATCATCTGTGACGGCAAGCACGTAAACCCTGCCGCCATCAAGGCGCTGCTGCAGGCAAAGGGCTGGCAGCACACGGTGCTCATCACCGACTGCCTGGGTTGCGGCGGCATGCCCGAGGGCAGCTACACCAGTGGTGGCATGGACGTCATCATGAAGGACAACCTGTGCTGGCTCGCCGACGGCAAGAGCATTGCCGGCTCGGTGCTCACGCTTGCCCAGGGCGTCAAGAACATCGTCGACTGGGGCATCGCCAGCGCCGATATCGCCATTCGCATGGCAACCGAGGTGCCGGCACGCTCCGCGCACATCGAGGGTAAGTGCGGCAGCATCATGCCGGGTCGCGACGCCGACTTTGTCGTGTTCGACCATGAGCTCACCCTCGTCGAGACGTATGTTGGCGGCCAGAGCGTCGGCAACGCCTTTACCGAGTAACGATAGAAAAAGACGGCGGGCCCGAATCTGCTCGGACCCGCCGTATGGGTTAAACGCTCAAAAGCACCTTCACAGTTACAGCTTGTTAGCGATCTTCTTTGCCGTGCGCTTGACGCCGGCCACAAGACCCCCCGCGGGATGCTCCTTTTCGTATGCTAGACGCTTCTCGCGCTTGGCGTACTCTTCGACGATGATGTCGCCATACTCGTCTTCGATCTTGTCGAAGAAGTCGACGGCGCCCTTAATTTCCTCGGCGGTCGGGTGTCCCTTTTGGACGCCGCCGGCGAGCTTGAACGGCCCCCACGTATCAAAGCCGGGGCAGCCGTAGACACCCATAAAGATGGCCTGCCTCATGCGGCAGATGCCATCGATATCCTTGCCGTACCACTTGTTTTTGCCACCGTAGGTCATAAGGCCAAACACCTTGTCCTGCGGCTGCAGCACGTTCGTGAGCACGCGTGCCATGTCCTTGTCGATCTCGGAGTAATAAATGCCCGTGGCGACGCCGATTAGATGATATTCGTGCAGGTTGGGGTACTCGTTTTTGCCGAGTGACTTCACGTCGAGGGTATCGATCTCGGGGTGTGCCTCGACGATGGCGTCCACGAGCTTTTTGGTATTGCCGTGATGGCGCGAGGCGTAGAGGATGATGGTTCGCATAAGAAGGCCTTTCAGCTGTAATTGCATCAATGTCTGTATGGTACCCCGTTGCATGGCTGGGATACCGGACGTATCGATGAACGTGCGGGTTTGTCCTTTGGTCAGGGCCGAGACGGGTTCTTGCGAGCAAAAAAGCAGTTGTTCGAAAGGATGGGCAATGGAATACGCTCTCTCCAACGATTCGATTTCTATTAAGGTGTCCACGGCTGGTGGTTCGTTTACCTCGATTGAGGCCGGAGGTCGCGAGTATCTGTGGCAGGGCGATCCCGCCGTGTGGTCTGGCCAGGCACCGATTTGCTTCCCGATTTGCGGAGGCTTGCGCGACAACAGCGCCATGACGTTTGCCGGGCATCATGTAAAGCTCGCTCGCCACGGGTTTGCGCGCAAACAGGAGTGGAAGCTGCTGAGCCAAGGCGAGAACGAGCTGGCGATGTGCCTGGCTTCGGAGGATAACGCCGCGCTGCTGAGCGATTATCCGTACCCGTTTAAGCTTGTCGCTCGTTATACGCTCGAGGATACCGCCGTGCGCGTCTCCTATGAGGTGACCAACGAGGGGACCGAGGACATGCCGTTCTTTATCGGCGGTCATCCCGGCTTTAAGTGTCCGCTCGATGAGGGCGAGGCCTATACGGACTACGAGTTGCGCTTTGAGAAAGACGAGGCTGCGGAGCTCTGCACCGCCGTTCCCTCGACTGGATTGATTGACGTGGCAAACCGCTCCAAGAACCCAATGGTGGGAAAGACGCTGCCCCTGTCGCACGAGCTCTTCGATTTTGCGGAGACCATCTTTGACGTGCTCGAGAGCCGTCAGGTTACGCTTTCTAAGAAGGGGGAGGACAAGGGCGTCCGCCTGAGCTTTGAGGGCTTCCCGTACCTCATTGTGTGGAGCAAGCCCGAGGGTGATTTTGTGGCAGTTGAGCCCTGGGGCGGCCTCTCGACCTGCTCCGATGAGGACGACGTACTTGAGCATAAGCGCGGCTGCCTTGTCGCCAAGCCCAAGGAGACCGTCGTTCGCTCGTTCACGATTGAGATTCTGTAATTCCGTTTTGTCGACTCGTATCGCGAGGCATAAGGAGCCTGCGAGATAAGGAGCTAAAAATGATCCTCACCGTTACGATGAACCCGTCTGTCGATACGCGCTATCAGCTCGATGAGCTCATTATCGACGACGTCAACCGTGTGACGCCCGAAAAGACCGCCGGCGGCAAGGGCCTCAACGTGGCCCGTGTGCTGGGTCAGCTGGGCGACGACGTTGTGGCAACCGGTCTACTCGGCGGCCACATGGGCGCCTACATGGCTGAGCTCATGGACGCCAACGGTATTAACAACGACTTTGTGCCCATCAAGGGCGAGACTCGAATTTGCCTCAACATTCTCCACGCCGGCAACCAGACCGAGCTGCTCGAGAGCGGCCCGACAATTGACCCCGAGGAGCTCGATGCCTTTACCGCCAAGTTTACCGAGCTTGCAGGTAAGGCCGACGTCGTTACCATTTCGGGTTCGCTGCCCCGCGGTGTCGAGGCAGACTACTATGCCAAGATCACGGGCATTGCCGAGAACGCCGGTGCCAAGGTGCTGCTCGATACCTCGGGCGCTTCGCTCGAGGCCGCCCTTAAGTCCGAAATTAAGCCCGAGCTGGTCAAGCCTAACCTGACCGAGATCAACGGCCTTCTGGGCACGAGCTTTACCACCGACGATGTGGACGAGCTCCGTGCCGCACTCGCCTCTGACGCCCGTTTCTCCGATATCCCCTGGGTCGTCGTATCCATGGGCGCTGCCGGCTCCGTTGGCTTCCACAATGGCCGTGCGTTCCGCGCAAAGACGCCCGATATCCCTGCCGTTAACGCCACGGGCTCTGGTGACTCCACTATCGCAGGCTTCGCACATGCCATCGCTGCTGGCGCAGACGACGAGACGGTACTGCGTACCGCCAACACCTGCGGCAAGCTCAACGCCATGGATCCCATGACCGGCCATCTGGTCATGGACCGTTGGGACGAGGTCTACAACGGCGTTGTCGTGACTGAGTTGTAAGAGTTTGGGCGACGGCTCCGGCATCGCTTGCTAGCTCATGTTGACGACAAGTGCGGTAGCATTATGCCGGGGCGCGACGCCGACTTTGTCGTGTTCAATCCCGACCTTACCCTGGTCGAGACGTATGTGGGCGGCAACAGCTTTGGTGATGCGTTTGCCGAGTAGCCGCCAAAGAAACGATCCGAGAGGGGATTTAGATGATTTACGGTGCACTGGGCGATATCGAGGAATACCGCGGAATGCTCAAGGGTCTCGACGTGCTGATCGACTGGCTCGAGGAGAACGACCCGGCGCAGCTCGAGGTCGGCAGCCATCCGATTCTGGGCGACAAGGTCTTTGCGAACGTCATGGCTCCCACGACGCGTCCCGAGGCCGAGGCTCACTACGAGACGCATCAGCGCTATCACGACCTGCAGATTGACGTCGAGGGTCGCGAGGCCTTTAAGGTCGCTACGGGTAGCCTGACGCTGGTCCAGGAGTTTGACGAGAAGGACGACTACGATCTGGTCGATTCCGACGCCTCGATCGCCGGCGATCTTGCTGACGATAAGTTTGCACTGTTCGTTGCCGGCGAGCCTCATATGCCCACGCTCGAGTTCCCGGACGATGGCGCGCAGCCGGTCAAGAAGATCTGCTTTAAGCTGCTTGCAGATGCTTACTGGGAGGAGTAGCGAGCTGCTCGGCTGAGCTGTCCATGTTACGAGCGTTATCCCTTGGGGGAGCGCGCTTGGGCCCCGCTGATCGCGGTTCCTTTTGGGATTGCGGTTGGCGGGGCTTGTTGTTGAGTGGGGAGTTGCCGGCGGCGATGTGCTTGCATTGGCGGATGTGCGCTCGAAATCGGCAACAAAAAAGCCGCCCGAAGGCGGCTATCTTGTGCAATGGAGCCAGCGACCGGGCTCGAACCGGTGACCCCCGCTTTACGAGAGCGGTGCTCTACCAACTGAGCTACACTGGCGACCATGTGGTGACGCAACTGAGGCGTCAACGGCTGTCTATGATACGGGACATCGCACATCCGCGCAAGGGTTCTGACGGCTTTTCTCACTTTAAATGCACTAATATTGAAGGCGTGATGTCTTGCTCTTACGGATCTCAAGCAGAATGGGGCGGCGATGGCTCAACCCAAGATTCTTCTCACACGCATCGATGACCGGTTTATTTACGGGCAAGACGTTGAGCTGTGGAACGAAGCCGTGGGTTCCAACCTCGTCCTAATCGTCAACGATGAGATCGCGGCAGATTCGCGCCAATGGGCCCCTATGAGGGTGGCCACGCCCGATGGCGTCTGGACGCGGTTCTTCTCGGTGCAAAAGACCATCGACATCATTCATACCGCAACGCCTCGCCAATTGATTCTGATCATGGTGGCCTCACCCTCCGATGCGCTCGCGCTGGTTAAGGGCGGTGTGCCAATAACCAAGATTAGTATCGGCCATATGCGGACGGGGGAGGGCAAGCGCTCTGCAACGCCTGCCGTTGCCGTAGGCGATACAGACATCGCCGTCTTCAAAGAGTTGCAAAAGCTCGGTATAGAGCTAGAAATCCGCCATCTCCCCAGTTCCGCCCCCGATCCCATCGGCAATCTGTTCAACTGATCCCTTGGGGACGGAGGAAAACGGATCATTTTGCCCTTGCGAGGGACGCGTGCGATGACGCCTGTTAAAAACTATGCCCATTTACTACGTTTGATCGGCTATCGCCGAGCATGTCGAATTTGAGAAAAACAAAACTGCAGGTAGACGGCTCGCGAATTTAACAAAAACCGGTGCATGCTCGAGCATCCCGGGCTAAACGTAGTAAATGGGCATAGTTTTGATATGCCACTCATATAGTCACAGCGAAAATGCGCCCAAAAGATGAAAAAGCGCCCGTCGGCGGTGGTGCCGGCGGGCGCTGCTGTGCGAGATGTCGCGTTGTGGGCCTAGTGCCTCATAAAGTGGTATTCGATCACATTGCTGTAGGGGTGACCCGGGCCCACAATGCCCTGCGGGAACAGCGGCTGGTGCGGTGTGTCGGGGTACATCTCTGCCTCGAGGGCAAAGCCGG
>URYA01000119.1 GCA_900551975.1 uncultured Collinsella sp.
GCGGCGAACAGCTGGCTGGGGTTCATGCCGCCCATGCCACCTGCCATGCCCATGCCCATAAAGCCTGCCATCGCGCCGTTGGGGTTGGCGGCTGCCGCGCGCATTGCGTCGCTCTGGGCGCTGGCGATGTTGGCTGCCGCCATGGTGGGATCGCGCATGACCGCGGCTTTCTGCAGGTCCTTGATCATCTGCTCGTCCTCTTGCGAGGCGGCGATGGAGTTGACGCCAAAGCTCACGATCTCGACGCCACGCAGGTCGCGCCAGTCGGCCGAGAGGACCTCGTTGAGCGCGCGGGCGAGCTCGGTGGTGTGGCCGGGGATGGCGCTGTAGCGGATGCCCATCTCCGAGATCTTGGCAAAGGCGGGCTGCAGGGCGGTGAGCAGCTCGGACTTAAGCTGGCTGTCGATCTTGTCGCGCGTGTAGCTATCGGTCACGTTGCCGCATACGTTGGTGTAGAACAGCAGCGGGTTGGTGATGCGGTACGAATACTCGCCGTTGCAGCGCACGGAGATGTCGACGTCCAGACCGATGTTGTTATCGACCACGCGGAAGGGCACGGGCGAGGCGGTGCCGTACTTGTTGCCGATGATCTCCTTGGTGTTGATGAAGTAGACGCGCTGGTCCTTGCCTGCATCGCCGCCAAAGGTAAAACGGCTGCCGATATTGGCGAAGGTCTCCTTGATGGAATCGCCCAGGTTGCCGCTAAAGACGCTCGGCTCGCTGCCGGTGTCGAAGACGAACTCACCGGGCTCCAGCGCGACTTCGATGATCTTGCCGTTTTGCACCACGAGCATGCCTTGTCCGTCGTTGACGGCGATGACCGAGCCGTTGGAGATGACGTTGTCCTCGCCGCGCGTGTTGGAGCTGCGGCCACCGGTACGTTTGCTGCCCTTGCAGGCCAAGACGTCAGCAGGCATCGATTCGCAGTAGATAAATTCCTTCCACTGGTCGGCCATGACGCCGCCGGCAGCTCCCAATCCAGCTTTCAAGAGTCCCATGGTGATCTTCCTTTCTCGTCAAAGGCCGGGTGGTATTGGTTGGATTGCTTAGTCGTCCTTGTCGTCTTTCATGACAACGGTGGTCTCGGTGTGGCTGAAGGTGTCGTGTTTCTCGGTCAGGTCGAGCTCGCCACAATACTCATCGGCACAGGTTGCTTCGTTGGCCGTCTTGAGCTGGCCTACCAGTAGCACGTCTCCGATAATCACGATGATCAGCGGCGCGATGATATTGATGAGGATGCCCTCGATATCAAAGGTGAGGTAATCCGGATCGAAGGCGTATTCCCCCATAAAGAGAATCTGGGAGAGGATAAATCCGATCATAAAGAACAGCACCGAGGCGATGACGAGCTTGGGCTTGGAGCAGGGGAGCTCGCCGACCAAGCGGCCGGTCTGGCCGTTCATGGCAAACAGGTAGCTCTTGCCGTTCCACGAGGTGGAGAGCATCCAGACGGGGAACAGGGCGTAGTCGCTGTCTTCCCAGGTGTAGTCGAGCTGCTTGCTTTCGACCGTGGCATCGTCGTATTCGTCGACGACGGTCTCGCGCAGGGCCGAGATTGTGCTTTCTTCCATACGGCGCTCGGCGCGCGCCTTGCAGGTCTCGCAGTCCTCGTCGTAACGGTTGGCGATGTAGCCGGGCATATATGCGACCGAGAACGGACGCAGTGCGTCGTAGTCAAACGGCTCGATGGCGTCCATGTGGCCGTCGGGCATCTTGGATGATCCGTCGACGGGCACGCGCTTAAACGAGATATTGCCCTTGCGATAGGCATCGTAGTGGTCGGTGGTCGTGACGGTGCGGTCGGATTCCTCGGTCACGGTCTCGTTGGTCGCGTCAAAGTACACTTCGCCGTCAACGCGGGCGCCGTAGAGCCAAAACGGCACGTAGACACCTTGGACCTCGTCGATGTGGTTGCCGGTGACAAAGCTCTTGGGCAGCAAGATCTTGCCCTTGTAGTGTTCCTTGAGTGCGGCCGTGACGTCATCGCGCCCGAGCTTAAACGGAATCACCAGGTCGGGCGAGAAGTCGCCAGAGAGCTGGCCGGGCGCCACGGCGGAGTTGCCGCAGTACGGGCAGGTGGTGACGGCGACGGTGCCGTCGGACACGAGCTCGGCGCCGCACGACGAGCAGATGTAGCCGGCGTTTTGGGCGAGTTCCTGCACCGCGTCGTCGGCGACGGGCTTGGGCGTTGCGGCTGCTGCATCGGCTTTGGCATCTGCCTTGTCCTGGCGCTCGCGATAGAGGGCCTCGACTTCTTCGACTTCAAAACGAGAATCGCAGTAGTCGCAGACGAGCTTTTGCTCGGCACTGGCAAAGTGAAGGGGGCCGCCACACGCGGGGCATTGATAGTTGATGCTCTCAAAGGCCATGATCGGTCCTTTCGCTGCCGGAGGCTATGCGCCGATGGCGCCGCCGCAGTATTCGCAGCGCCCGCTGGCATCGGGAATGGTGGTGGCTCCGCAGAAGGGGCAGGTCACCGCGGTCTTGGGGGCTTTGGCGGCCACGACGCTGTCGCGCGTCTCCTGGCGCAGCTGCACCAGCGCATCGCGGACTTCGGTTGCCTGGCGCTTGGCCTCGCGATATTCGATGGAGCCGCGCTGATCGATGGTGGAGTCGTTCACGCGCAGGTTGATCTCGGTAAAGTACGGCGTGTTGACGTGGATGGTCAGATTAAAGTCGTAATCCAGGTCGTAGCGCGGCGGGTTGTAGCTCTCGCGCTCGCCGTCCTTGGTCTCGCGATAGATCTCGGTGCGTTGTTCGTCGATATCCATATCGCAGCCGAGTACCTGCGAGAACTCGATGATGTCGGGATTGGCGTCGCGCCAGCGGCTCTGCGAAGTGATGATCAGCAGGCCCGCGTCCTCATCGAGCATGATATTGGTGCGCCCGGCAGAAAGCGTGCGCGTGGGGTTGAACGAAGACAGGCGCTCGGCGTTGGCCTCGCGGTAGGCGAGTTGCTCACGGATGTCGTCCGCGGTGCTGGAGCGATAGCCGTGAAAGTAGGGGGAGAGCTTGCCGGCGCACTCTTTGCACAGGTAGCCTTCATTGATTTTTGTCTTACCTAGAAGTCCCAGCTCGGTACCGCAAATCGCGCACTCTTTCTTCTCGAACATCTTGTCAAAGAAGCCCATGGCTGCCTCCCATCAACTGGTAGCGTGTGTCACTTTTGATGATGGGGGAGTGTGCGATTCTTCGCGATACCCAGACGGCTCAAGGAGTCTCCACAACTGGGACATATGGCCCATTTTTGACTAGTCGTTGGGGACGTTCTTAAACGACTAGTCGCGGGGGACACTCTTCGGCCACTCATTGGGGACGTACTTAAATGAGTGGTAGTTGGAGACACTCCTGGCCGAGCTAGAGATCGCGCGCGTTCCTTCTGGTCCATGCGGCTCAAAATCGCGGCGTGATGTGGACGGCTGGGGTCGAATTGGCAACATTTCGAGCCTGGCTTCGGTATTGAGACTGGTTCTTTATTAAAATAGATTTCCAGACAATTGAGCGGCTGGGGGGTTAACCATGAGGGGCATGGGAGACACAACCGCATATTTGCGTCGGGGCATTCGGGAGATTATATGCCTGGCGCTGTTCTTCTTCACGTTTTTGGCGTGCGAGTATCTCTTTGATGTGCGCATGGCCGAGTTCGTGCCATCGAGTGAGGTCGTCATCTACGAGAGCATCGTTGTCGGCGCGAGCGTGATTGGCTTTTTCGTGCGCCCATTTCTGTACTATCGCCTTCCCCAGACGATCGATGCGACGAGCGATATTACAGGCGTGCTGTTGGTATCGGCGTTGCTGCTGATGATTACGGCAGTGCGGTTTGAGGTGGTAATTGTCGGCGGCCTGGTGGCGTGCTGCGCCCTGGGCTATTGCGGATCGACCGCCCATGCCAATCTTGCGCGGCGTTTTGCGCAGACGCCCTGCCTGGCGCGCGCCGCCGCACTTTCCTATGCCATGGGCGTTCTGGTACAGGTGATCAACCACATGGCGATGCCTGTCGGTATTCCTCAGCAGGCTGTTCTGGTCGTCTGTGCGATCGCGCAGGTGGCGTTGCTCCACGGTGTCCGACGCGCCAAGCTGCGCGACGAGTCCGACCCCAACTTTGAACCCAGTGCCGCCGGGCTTTCGGTAGATGCTCTGGAATATGGCGCCAAGTGGCATGACGATCCCGAGGCAAAGGCGGCATTCCGTCGCGCCGTAGTTCGCCTGACCGTGGCGACGGCGTATCTTTCCAGCGTATTCGCCGCTCTCAACGCGGGCTTCACGACCTTGCATGCTGTCGGAGCCGTCGATTTGGGCGATTGGCCGCGCCTGCTGCTTGTCGTGAGCTCGTTGGTCGCTGGCGCACTATTTGACCTGCACGGCCGCTCGTATATGAATATCGGCATGACATGTGCCGCCATACTGTTCACGCTTTCGTTCTTTGTGCTCATCGTCGACGGCAATGGTGGCAACGAGCTCGCTGCCACGATCATTTTTTATCTGGGCTCGGGCTTTTTCGTGGTGTTCTTTACCACAAAATATGCCGCCGTCTCGCTCTATGCGCGCTGGTCATATTTTTGGCCGTGCATGGGTCGCGTCGTCAACAACGTGTGCTCGATGCTCGTGACGGCGCCGGCGGTGGCGATTATCTCGAGTCAAAACGTGCTGGCTGCGGTCGGTGCGGCGCTCGTGATGTTTGTGGGCATTGCGATTACGCTGCTGGGGCAGTTGGGGCAACGAGCCGATGATGCCGTGATGCAGGATGGCCTGCCGCTTGCCACCGACGATCTTGGTGGGGATCTTGCGCCCACATGCTCCGACCCCGAGCCCGTGGAGGCAGCGGAGCTCACGTCCGATGAGCGCCTCGATGCCTTCGTCGCCACCTTTGGGCTTACAGAGCGCGAGCGCGATATTCTTGAGGTCTTGGTCGTTTCGGACCAGAGCGTTCAGGACATCGCCACAACGCTCTTTCTTTCGCGTTCCACGCTCTATCGTCACATTTCCTCGATCAACAAGAAGACCGGCACCGCCTCGCGCGTGGCCCTCATCAACTTCTTCTGGTCCTGGACACCCAAGGACTAGCTAATCTCCCAATAAGTCGCGGTGGAATAGTCCCTAAATTAAAGTCACGGGGCTTTAAACAGGAACTATTTCACCGCAACTGCTGGGGGGATAGACTGCGGCGGCGGCAGAGGCAACGGCAGCGGCGTTGGCAGCTGTGGTAGTGGCAACGGCAGCTGGCAGGGTGTTTTCCGCCTACTTGCTACAGCAGCTCGCCGTGGCGGGCAATGTAGCGGCGCTTTGCCAGCTGGGTGAGCGCGATATAGGCGGTAACGATGCCAATGAGCAGCCCAAAAAAGCTCGTGGGCAGCGGCATGAGGCCGAGCGCATCGGCGATGGGGCTTGCCGGCAGCCAAGTGACAAGCGCCAAGCCCAGTACGGTGAGAACGCACAGTGT
>URYA01000120.1 GCA_900551975.1 uncultured Collinsella sp.
ACGCTGCGCGGGCCGCATTTGGACAATCTGACGTTCAATTTCAAGGGCGCGACCGAAAGGTCAGTGCCCTTTCATTTCACGTCACCTTGTCTCAAATGCGACCCGCTCGCTCATTTATGCTCTACCTGCGGTGTTTCCGTTCTTGGGAGATTTGTCGCTTCTTGCTTGCGGCAATGTATGATTATCTACTGCGTTAAACGGCATTTGATTATCTGAGGGTAGGGGATTGATTTGGGTCGTGCTGGGGGTATGACGCCGCCTTTGCGTTGGCGGTTGGGTGTTGCTGGTGGTGTGGCACTGGTTGTGCTGCTCGTTGACCAGCTGACCAAGCTTGCGGTTCGTGCCGTGGGCGACGCTTTACATGTGACCGTCATCCCCGGTGTCATCGACTTTATTTTTGTCCGCAATATCGGTGCTGCCTTTAGCATGGGCGAGGGGCATGGCATCGCGTTTGCCGTGCTGGCGTTGGCGGTTATTATCGCTATCGCCGTGTACCTCGTTCGTGCATCCCAGCTCGCCCATCTTGAGGTTGTGGGCATGGCTATGGTCGCGGGCGGCGCTATCGGCAACGCGATCGATCGCCTTGTCTTTGGCTTCGTGACCGATTTTATTGCCACCACCTTCATCGACTTCCCCGTCTTTAACGTGGCCGATATCGGCATCACCGTAGGTGTCGTGCTGGCGCTCATCGGTTATATGTTCTTGAGCCCCGCCGCTCGCGAGGTCGATGCGACCGCCGAGCTCAACGCTCGTGACGAGGCCCGCGCAAAACGCAAAGCCAAGCAGCGTGGGGAACGTGCCCGCAAGATTCGCGAAAGGAATGAGCGCTAATGGCCGACATCCATATTCTCGTTGCCGACGATTGCACTGGTCAGCGTCTTGACGCCTTTCTGGGTGCCAACGACGGCTGCCCCACGCGCTCTGCCTGCGCGCATCTGATCGAGGGAGGCGCCGTTGCCGTCAACGGTGAGACTTGTCTCTCTAAAAAGTACGCCGTACGCGCCGGCGATCGCATCTCGGTCGACTTGCCCGAGCCGCACGATCCCACCGATGTGATTCCCGAGGCCATCCCGCTCGACATTCGCTATGAGGACGATTATCTCATTGTGCTCTCCAAGCAGCGCGGCCTGGTGTGCCATCCTGCGCATGGTCATGAGAGCGGTACGCTCGCGAATGCCCTGGTCTATCACTGCGGTATCGACCATCTGGGCACCGTGCAGGGTGAGGACCGACCCGGCATCGTGCATCGCCTGGATCGCGATACCTCGGGCCTTATGCTCGCGGCAAAAGACGACGACACCCAGCGCGCGCTTCAAAATCTTATCCGCACGCGCACGCTCGATCGTCGCTATATCACGCTTGTCCACGGGCACATCGCCATGGACGAGGGCACCATCAATACCGGTATTGCCCGTTCCACGCGCGACCGCGTCAAGATGGCGGTTTCGGACGACCCCTTTGCCCGTCAGGCCATTACGACCTTCAAGGTGCTCGAGCGCTTTGATTCCACGCGTTTCGACGACGGCTACACGCTTGTCGAGTGCCACCTGTTTACCGGCAGAACGCACCAGATTCGTGTGCACATGCGCCATATCAACCACGCCTGCGTGGGCGATCCGCTCTACGGCAAGTGCGATGCGCGTGCCGATCAGGGTCTGACCAGGCAGTTCCTTCATTCCTGGCGCGTGGCGTTCGACCATCCCGTGACGGGGGAGCGCATTGAGTGCCGCGACGAGTTGCCCTGGGATCTCGCTGCGGTTCTTGACGATCTGGCTCCGCGCTCGCTCGGTCGCACTGCCGCCGGTGACGAAATCGTCTCTCAGCTCGGTCTGCTCGAAGCCTAGCCAGTATTAGGTGGTTTCTTGAACTCGGTAAGCCTGCGGTAAGATATACGGTTGTTTACGTAACGCGTTCTCGGGAGCCTGCATGCTCGCCTTTTTACAAACCAACACTCCCATCGTGGTCTTCAACCAGATTGTCGTCACGCTGCTCACGGTCTGCTTTCTGTACCAGGTGGTCTTCTTTGTCATTGGCGCTCTTCGTGGCGAGGTCGCGCCTCCCAAGGCCAAAAAACTCCATCGTTATGCTTTCTTTATCGCGGCGCATAACGAGGAGGCCGTGATCGCCAACCTTGTTCGCTCCATCAAGGACCAGGATTATCCGTCCGAGCTTATCGAGGTCTTCGTGGTTGCCGACGCCTGCACCGACAACACCGCACAGCTCGCGCGCGAGGCAGGTGCCATTGTTTACGAGCGCAATGATCTTGCCCGTAAGGGTAAGAGCTGGGTCATGGACTTTGGCTTCGACCGCATCCTTAACGAGTATCCCGACACGTTTGAAGGCTACTTTATCTTCGATGCCGATAACGTTATCTCCCGCGATTACGTGTCCAAGATGAACGATGCCTTTGACCAGGGATTCCATGTGGTCACGAGCTATCGCAACTCCAAGAATTTTGGCAGCTCGTGGATCTCGGCAGCTAATGCTACTTGGTACCTGCGCGAGGCGCGCTTTCTCAACAACGCGCGTAATATCTGTAAGACGTCTTGCGCCGTCTCGGGTTCGGGCTACCTCATCTCCGCCAGTGTTATTGAGGGCATGCACGGCTGGCAGTTCCACACGCTGACCGAGGACATTCAGTTCACTACGTTCTGCGCTATTCACGGTATTCGCATTGGCTATGCGCCGGCGGAGTTCTTTGACGAGCAACCCGTGACGTTCAAGGCATCCTGGAAGCAGCGTATGCGCTGGACCAAGGGCTTTTACCAGGTGTTCTTTACCTACGGCAAGCATCTGGTCAAGTCGACGTTCCGCTATCATCGCTTTGCCGCCTACGACATGTTCATGACGATCGCCCCGGGTATGCTGCTATCGCTGATCTCGATGCTCGCTAATGCGACGTTCTTGATTGTGGGTGGCCTTTCGCATGGTTTCTTGGCTACCGAAGTCGAGATGCAGGCGTGCGCCGCTTCGCTCATTATGACCTTCGCCATGATGTATCAGACCTTCTTTATCCTGGCGCTGCTCACGACTATCTTTGAGTACAAGCACATTCACTGCGCGCAAAAGTGGCGTCTGGTGACTAACCTGTTTACCTTCCCGATCTTTATGTTCAGCTATATCCCCATCACGGTGGCCGCGCTGTTCCTGAAGGTCGACTGGGTTCCTACCCAGCATGCCGTAAACGTCACCCTCGACGAGGTCATGCAAGGCGCCAAATAACCACCACCAAAACCACCGCAAAGGGGACAGGCACCTTTGTGGTGGTTTTTGCTTTTGCGATGCAGCTCGAGGAGGTACTCGATGTTTTATATCCCGTTTTGGATTTGCATCTTTGCCGGCGCGGCGATTGATGCCCGTCAGCGACGTTTTCCCAATGAGCTTGCCGGTGCGTGTGCGGTGACGGCGTTAGTGGGCGTTTGGCTCGACAAAGGCGTTAACACGGCGCTTGACCATGCCGGTCTTGCGGTCATCGTCTACCTTGCCCTTGTTCTGACTGAGTCCCTCTGGCGTCGTTTTCGCCAAACCTCGGGCATTGGCATGGGGGACGCCAAAGCACTCTTCGCGCTTTGCACGCTCGACCCTATGGGTGGCATCGTGGCATTTGCCGTCGCGCTCCTGGTCCTTGCCCTCTCCTGCGTCATCACAAAATCGTGCTCCCTGCCATTGCTCCCGTTTTTGGTGCCGATTTTTGCCATAATCGAGGTTGTGGGCTGCACTTTGTAACCGATTGCGCATCCTTCTTAAGGAGCATGCCATGGCAACTAATCAAGAAACGGCCGTCATTAAGGCGCGCATGGACCGTATTCCCTCGGCGTTGTCGCCCGAGCTTGTCGAGCGCATTGCCGCCGATCGCGCTTCGGGCTATGTCAACCCGTATCGTTGTAACGGCTACCAGGTCATTCGTCGTATTGATCGCGCCGCCGACAAAGGCACGCTTATGCGTCCGGCGTTTATGCGCGACACCGAAAAGATTCTTCATCTTCCGGCGTACACGCGTTATGCAGGCAAAACGCAGGTCTTTAGCTTTCGCAGTAACGATGACCTGTCGCGCCGCGGTCTGCATGTGCAGCTTGTCTCGCGCATTGCACGCGATATCGGTCGCGCCCTGGGGCTCAACTGCGATTTGATCGAGGCGATTGGCCTGGGCCACGACTTGGGACACACGCCTTTTGGCCATGCGGGCGAGCGCTTCCTCAACGATATCTATCACGAGCGTACGGGGCGTTATTTTTTCCATAACGTGCAGTCGGTCCGCGTGCTCGACGCGCTGTACGGCCGCAACGTGTCGCTCCAGACGCTCGACGGCGTGCTATGCCATAACGGCGAGTACGAGCAGCGTGTGTTTGAGCTCTCGGACATGGGCTCCTTTGACCAGTTCGATCAGACGGTTGAGGACTGTATCGCCACGGGCTATGGCGCTATTGAGCACCTGCGTCCCATGACGCTCGAAGGCTGTGTGGTCCGCATCTCGGATATCCTTGCCTACGTCGGTCGTGACCGTCAGGATGCGATCGCGGCGGGCCTGCTTTCGCCCGACGCCTTTGATGATGGCCGGGGCGGTGCCTACAATAGTTGGATCCTCACGCATGCCTCCATCGATATCGTTGAGCATAGCTATGGTAAGCCGCGCATCGAGATGAGCGAGGACCTGTTTGAGGAGATCCGCCGTGCCAAGCGCGAGAACTACGAGAAGATCTATAGCAAGGGCGGTATCGAAGGCGACTCCGAGGCGGAGCTGCGCGAAGCCTTCGAAAAGCTTTACGACCGTTGCCTGCAGGATATAAACGAAGGTGACGAGTCCTCGTATATCTTTAAACACCACATTTCTCGCATCGAGCAGCAGCTTTCCTACTACGATCGCGCCTATGCCTGGCAGAACGATAAGGACCAGGCGGTCGTGGATTACATTGCGAGCATGACGGACGGTTATTTCTGCGAACTGACGAGCAAGCTGTTCCCGGGTCTAAAGTTTCCGCATCGTACCTATATTAACGAACGGTAGTTCGTATCCTTTCGGTATACTGGTTAGTTGAAAACGTTTTTGATTGATGCACGGGATGGCTATGGACGACCTTTTTTCTGCCTCGACGCGCGAGCGTTCCTTTAAAAATGCGCCGCTCGCGGTGCGCATGCGACCCAATTCGCTCGACGAGTACGTGGGCCAGCAAAAGGCCGTCGGTAAGGGCTCATGGTTGCGTGCCGCGATCGAGCACGACGTGCTTTCGAGCGTGATTCTGTACGGGCCAGCCGGTACGGGTAAGACGACGCTGGCCCACATTATCGCCAACCATACCAAGAGCGAGTTTGTTGAGGTCAGCGCCGTCACGGGTACCGTGAAGGACCTGCGTCGTGTGATTGATGAGGCCAAGACGCGCCTGAATACGTAC
>URYA01000121.1 GCA_900551975.1 uncultured Collinsella sp.
GAGCCGTACGCTTGAACTGAGAAGGGGGAGGCCTCGCGGCCTCCCCCTTTTTTCGTTGTATACACGTTGTGCTTTGGGACCTAGCTCCCCCGTATGCGCTCTTACTCTTTGGCTGTATTTTGAGTCCTTCTAGTGTATTTGAGCGATAATTACTCGCATTGGCGTTAGGGAGGGCTTGATGTTTACCGTATTTGTCTTGGGCAATATTGCTTCGGGTAAGTCGACTGCCTGCCGCTATTTCGAATCTCGTGGCGCTATGCTTATCGATCTGGATGAGCTTGCAAAATCGCTGTATGTGCCGGGCTCTGATATCGTCAATGCTCTCGCGGATGAATTCGGTTGGGACATTTTGGATGAGGAAGGCGGCATTCGCCGCAGTATCCTCGCTTCTCGAGCTTTCGCTTCTCCTGATTCGGTCGCACGGCTCAATGGCATCGTGCATCCCGTTCTGATTGAACAGCTTTCGCTTAGGATTCTCGATCCGGTTTGTTGTACGGTTTCATCTCCCCGTTATCCTTTTGCGGTGGTCGAGGTTTCAGCTCCGACTGGTTTTGAGGATGCATTTGGCTTGGCTGATGAAATTCTGGTCATTAGCGCCCCTTTGTCAGTTCGTCGCGAGCGCGCTATTCAACGTGGCATGGAGCCATCTGATTTCGATGCCCGTTCTGCTTGCCAGCCCGATGAATCTGCGCTGTGCAATCTCGCTACAACGGTGATTGATAATTCGGCAGCCGATAATTCGCTCTTTGAGCAGCTTGACTCATGGCTTGCATGCCACGGGTTTATAGATACTCCGGATAAGGAGGAGGCCGATGCCTAAGGCACGTTTCTTTACGTGGTATCGCGTGGCGCCACTTGCCGTTGTGTTCGTCTTCGGCCTTATTTCGCTCGTCTACTCGTGTGCTCCTGCCGCTTTCTTTAAGCCGCTGTATCCGATTGACTACGAGGCGTATGTAAAGCAATCCAGTATTTCGCATAATCTGGATCCGTATCTGGTGTGCGCTGTCATTAAGTCGGAATCGAATTGGGATCCCGAGGCCGAGTCGAATCAGGGTGCTCAGGGATTGATGCAGCTGATGCCCGAGACTGCCCAGGACATGATCGCCAAGGGCCTTGTCGACGGAGGGGAGTATTCGGTCGACAATCTTAACGATCCGGCTACGAATATCGAGTTTGGCTGCGCATACCTCTCGTATCTTCTCGCCTATTTCAACGGGTCGACGGATAGTGCCATCGCCGCCTATAACGCCGGTATGGGCAATGTCGACGGATGGGCGCAGCAGAACACGTCACTCCATAATGCGATTACCTTCCCTGAAACTCAGGCTTATCTGATTCGCGTCAATAATGCCTGGGTTCGATATAAGACTCTCTATCCCGATCGGTTCGTATAGGACTAAGCCCACCGCCTGCGTATACTGCAGATGTACGAGTTAGGAGTATCCATGGCGGAATTTGAAGTAGAACGCGTTGGTGGTGAACTTAAGCGCTTTGGCGTTGAGGGCGCTGATGTGCCGTTTAAGGTCGTGTCTCCATACGAGCCCGCTGGTTCCCAGCCTAAGGCCATTGAGTCACTTGTGCGGGGCGTGAGGGACGGAGACCGCTATCAGGTTTTGCTGGGCGTGACTGGTTCGGGCAAGACCTTCACGATGGCAAAGACTATTGAGGCCCTGGGAAAGCCGACGCTGGTCATGGCCCCCAATAAAACGCTCGCTGCTCAGCTTGCGAGCGAGCTCAAAGAGTTCTTTCCCAACAACGCTGTGGTCTACTTCGTCTCGTACTACGACTACTATCAGCCCGAGGCGTATGTGCCGCAAAGCGATACATATATCGAGAAAGACTCCTCGATTAACGAAGAGGTCGAGATGCTGCGCCATCAGGCGACCGCGTCACTGCTCTCTCGACGTGATGTGATCGTTGTCGCATCGGTCTCGTGTATCTATGGCATTGGCTCTCCTGAGGACTATGCGGGTCTGGCTCCAAACGTCGACAAGAAGGTGCCGCTCGAGCGCGATGACTTTATCCATGCACTTATCGACATTCAATATGATCGCAATGACTATGACCTGGCACGTGGCACGTTCCGCGTGCGCGGCGATGTTGTTGACGTGTATCCGCCTTATGCCGAGCATCCGTTGCGGTTTGAGTTCTTTGGCGACGAGGTCGAGCTGATTGCCGAGATCGATGAGGTCACCGGTGAGATGCTTCGTGAGTACGAGGCCATTCCCGTATGGCCGGCATCGCACTACGTGACCGAGAAGCCGAAGGTCAAGGCGGCTCTGAAATCGATCAGCGAAGAGTGCGAGAAGCGCGTGGCGGAGCTCAAGGCGACCGACAAGTTGCTCGAGGCGCAGCGTCTGCAGCAGCGTACCGATTATGATCTTGAGATGCTCGAGACGATGGGCTTTTGCAACGGCATCGAGAACTACTCGCGTCATCTGGACGGTCGCAAGCCGGGTGAGCCGCCGTTTACCCTAATCGATTACTTTCCCAAGGATATGCTCTGCATCATCGATGAGAGCCATGTGACGGTGCCGCAGATTCGCGGCATGCACGAAGGTGACCGCTCGCGTAAGGTGACGCTGGTGGAACACGGTTTTCGCCTGCCCTCGGCGCTCGATAACCGCCCGCTTCGTTTCGATGAGTTTGAGGCAAGGATCCCCCAGTTTATCTATGTTTCGGCCACGCCGGGCGACTACGAGCTGCGGGTGAGCCAAAACGACGTGGAGCAGATTATTCGTCCGACCGGCCTGCTCGACCCCAAGATTGACGTGCGTCCGGTTCGCGGTCAGATTGACGATCTTGAGGACGAGATTCGCGAGCGCGTTGCCCGCAAGGAGCGCGTGCTGGTGACCACGTTGACCAAGCGCATGGCCGAGGACCTGACCGACCATCTGCTTGATGCGGGCATTAAGGTCAATTACATGCATTCTGATACGGCGACAATGGACCGTGTCGAGATCCTGCGAACGCTGCGCGAGGGCAAGATCGATGTTCTCGTTGGCATCAACCTGCTTCGCGAGGGCTTGGATCTCCCCGAGGTCTCACTGGTGGCAATTCTCGATGCCGATAAGGAAGGCTTCTTGCGCAACCGCCGTTCGCTGATTCAGACGATTGGCCGTGCGGCCCGTAACGCCGATGGTGAAGTCATCATGTATGCAGACGTTGTGACCGATTCGATGAAAGAGGCCATCGAGGAGACGCAGCGCCGTCGCGAGATTCAGATGGCATATAACGAAGAACATGGCATTGTGCCCAAGACAGTGCGCAAGGCCATCAACGACATCTCAAGTTTTATTGCCGAGGCCGAAAAAACTGTGGGCTCCAAAGGACGCTCGAAGGGCGACTCTCTTGGCCATGGCGCATTCTATACGCCCGATGAGTCGGGCGAGGGCGGTGTGCCGGAAACGGTGGCGCCCGAGCAGACACTTGCGGAGCAGTTGGAAGAACTGCCGCATGACGAGCTTGTGCGGATCGTCGAAACCATGGAAGAGGATATGCGTAACGCTTCTGCCGCCATGGACTTTGAGGAGGCGGCGCGCCTGCGCGATGCCGTCGTTCAGATTCGGGCGATGCTCGAGGGTGCGTCTGAGGACGAGACGATCGAGCGCTTGCGTTTGCAGGCCCGCAAGGGTTCCACGTTCGCATCGGGCAGAAAACGCCAGGGTGCACGGTTTAAGAAATAGCGAACAGGCCCCGAGTTCCCTGTGGAGCTCGGGGCCTATGTCTTTTGCGCGCTGGAATTCGTGCGTTAGAGGTCTGCGATCAGGGCTTCGGCACAACGAATGCCGTCGGTGGCCGCGCTCATGATGCCGCCGGCATATCCAGCTCCCTCACCACAAGGGTAGAGGCCCGGGGTCGACACGGCATGGCACGTTCGGTCTCGGGTGACAGTGACCGGTGAGCTCGAACGAGTCTCCACGCCGGTAAGAACGGCATCGGGACGGTCGTAACCTCGTAGCTTTTTTCCGAGTAGGGGAAGTCCCAGGCGGAGCGACTCGACGATATGCTGCGGCAGGGCTTCGTCAATTGCCGTCCAGGTCACACCGAGCGGATAGGTGGGCTTTACCTTTCCGGGCGCCTTGCTGGCGCGTTCTGCGAGGAAATCTCCGACGAGTTGTGCCGGTGCGTTCCAGTTGGAACCGCCCAGGCGATAGGCGGCCGCCTCGCAGGCACGTTGGAGCTCGATGCCGGCGAGCGGGTCATCGTTGGGAAGGTCCTCAGGCGTGACGTTAACGAGCAGGGCGGCGTTTGCGTTGCGTCCGTCGCGGGCATTGAGGCTGGCACCGTTGACGCACAGATGGCCCTGCTCGGAAGAAGCCGCGACAACCTGTCCGCCGGGGCACATGCAAAATGAGAACACGCTGCGGCCGTTGGGAAGATGGGCGACGAGCTTGTAGGGGGCTGCTCCGAGGGCAGGATGTCCCGCCAAGGCTCCATATTGGGCTCGGTCGATGTCGCGCTGCGGATGCTCGATGCGAACGCCCATGGCAAAGGTCTTTTGTGCGAGGGCCACGTTGTGGTCCTTAAGGAGCTCAAAAATATCGCGAGCAGAATGCCCGCAGGCGAGGATGAGGTGCTTTGTCTCGATTGGCTCGTAAGCGGCGTCTTGGGACGATTGGACATCAATACCGGTGATGGCGCCAGACGCGTCGATGTGAATGTCGACGAGCTTTGTTCGATAACGGACGATACCTCCGAGCTGTTCGATGCGCTGGGATATAGCGGTGACAACCGTGGGAAGGATGTCGGAGCCAATGTGCGGCTTGGCATCCCACAGAATATCGCGGGGCGCACCCGCCTCGACGAAGGTTTCGAGGATAAGGCGATGGGCGGGATTTTTTGTTCCCGTATTGAGCTTGCCGTCCGAGAAGGTCCCCGCGCCGCCCAGACCAAACTGGATATTACTCTCGGGGTCGAGGATGCGCTCCTTTAGAAAGAGGTCGATCGCATGCGAGCGGCGAAATGCCGGGTCGCCGCGCTCGATGAGCAGGGGTTTAAGGCCCGCTTCGGCAAGGGTCAGGGCGGCGAAGAGACCGGCGCAACCGGCGCCGACAACGACGGGACGCCCCTTGGGTGCATTCGGGACAGGGTTGGGGAATGAAGGAGCCTCGCCGTCTACCATGCGGATGCGCGAGCGGTCGCGCTCGGCGACCTCCTGCTCGAGTCGGGAGCTTGTCAGCTCGACTCGAAAGCTCAAAATAAAATGGACATCTCGCTTTTTACGGGCGTCGATTGACTTGCGATGGAGCTCAATGGCTTTAATCTGGGAATCCTCGCATCGCAGGGCTCGTTTGACGGCGCGTCTACCAATAGCAAGGCAGGCGGTTTCGTCGCCGGCCTCATCGAGTGACGCGTGGACTTGGGTGATTTCGATCATC
>URYA01000122.1 GCA_900551975.1 uncultured Collinsella sp.
GTTGCTGCGGCGCTTGCGACGGCGCAGCTCGACCACCGCCTGCTCATTGGCGGCGTTGCAGGCCAGATGGAATCCGCCCAGCCCCTTGATGGCGACAATACCGCCGCTGGCCAGCAGCTCGACACAGCGGTCAATAATGGCATCGCTGGTTTCGCGCGTGCTGCCGACGGCCGGCGTCGCCCCCAGACCCTCGAGCCCCATGTCGCCCGCCGCCTCGCGCCAGGTAATATGTGGCCCGCAGTCAAAGCAGGCATCGGGCTGCGCATGAAAGCGCCGGTCAAGCGGGTCGCCATACTCTGCGGCGCACTCGGGGCACATGGGAAAGCAATCCATCGACGTGGCCGCTCGGTCATAAGGCAGCGATCGGATGATGGTAAAGCGCGGCCCGCAGTTGGTGCAGTTGATAAAGGGGTAGTGATAGCGTCGGTCGGTGGGGTCGAACAGTTCGCGCAGGCAGTCGTCACAGGTGGCGATATCGGGAGAGATGAGCGTCGTGTGCACGGTCTGATCCTGCGACGCTACGATACGAAAGACCTGCTCATCGTCGGCATCCCAAGCGTCGGGCTCCAGGTCTGCAACAGCGACATGCTCAACGCGGGCCGCGGCAGGCGCGTGCTCCGACAGCGCGGCGACAAAGCCGTCGAGTGCCTCGACTGAAGCATGCGCCTCGATGTGCACGCCATCGCCCGCGTTGAGCACCCAGCCGCAAATGCCATGCGCCATAGCCTCGCGATACACAAATGGCCGCATGCCAACGCCCTGCACGATGCCCGTCACATGAATATGCACATGCCGCATGTGGCTTCCCCTCGTCAAAACCGACCAAAAAGGGACAGGTTTATTTTGGTCGGTAAAACTTCTAAACCTGCCAAAACAAACCTGTCCCTTTATGGCAGGTGCGCTGTGGGAAATCCCGCTACAGCCCCAGGCTCTGCTTGGTGGCGGCGCACGTGAGCTCGCCGTGCTTAACGCCGCGCAGCCCCAGCAACCGGTCGGCCAGCTCGTAGACACGCTCGCCGCGACCCTTGAGCGCCAGAATCTCCAGGCAGTTGTGGTGGTCCAGATGCACGTGCATGGTCGAGACGATCTCGTCGGTGTAGTCGTGCTGCACCTCGTCCAGACGGCGCGTCAGATCGCCGGTATGGTGGTCATAGATCATGGTGAGCGAACCGATGACCTGCTCGTCGGGCGTGCGCATCTGCTGCTTAGCGATCGAGGCACGAATCAGATCGCGTACGGCCTCGGATCGGTTAGCCACGTCACCGCGGCGCGCGATCTGCTCGTCAAAGCGGCGCAGCAGGTCGTCGGGCGCGGTGACCGAAAAACGGACTAGCTCGGAGGCGGAGCCGCTGCAGCGGCAGCTCGCATCGTCGTCCACACCGTGATCGTGCGCGTGCTCGTGCTCGGCCACGTTACACCAGTTTCACAGAGCCGACGGAGTTGTGATCTGCCTCGATGGCCTCCTCGTAGCCCTCGAGCGCATCGTGCGCCTCGTGCAGCGCAGACATGGCGGCCTCGAGCTTGGCGCCAATGCGCTCCATGTCAAAGTTCTCGGTCGCGTGCAGCAGCTGATGGCTCCACTCGTGAGCGAGCTCAATGGTGTCGTCGACCTGCTTGACGCTCATGGCAAGCTGGCTCATGTTCATTCCGACGTCATGCATGGGGATTCTCCTTTTGTACGGGGCGATATGGTGGTTCAGATTCTACTACGCCCGCCTTGGGCGCCGCCGCATAAGAAAACGGGCGCGAGTCCGTCTGACCCGCGCCCGTTCACTGGGGGCTGTTTGTGACTACCATACTATCCGTGGTCGCACGCGCCGCACCCGGCAGTCCGGCGAGCGGTACAAAACCGCTCATGGACGGCGGGTAAGTAACAAGCGTATTACAGATGCTTCTCCAGCAGCGCCTGCAGCCTCGCCTTGGGCAGAGCGCCGACCGAGCGGTCGATCTCCTCGCCGTTCTTAAACACAATCAGCGTGGGGATGCTCATGACGCCATACTTCATGGCCAGGTCCTGGTTGTCGTCGACGTTGCATTTGGCAACGGCAAGCTTGCCCGCCAGCTCATCGGCAACCTCGTCAACGATGGGCGAGAGGGATCGACAGGGCCCGCACCACGGTGCCCAAAAATCGACCAGCACGGGCAGGCTGTCGTTAACGACGGAATTGAAGTTCTCGGGGGTAATCTGCTTAATGTCAGCCATGGTGACCTCCATAATGTGACGCGGCTTGGCCGCGTAAAACTCAGTACGACCGTGCTTATACCCAGCCGCCCGCAAAGCAACCACTCGCAGGCGGCTCTTTTATATAATGGTGGGCACGCAAACGATTGGAGAGCGCATGTCCACGTCACAAAGCCAGAAAAAAGAAGCCATCGCCCAGGCGGCCGAGCAGGAGCTCACATCGCTTGCGGTCCGTGGCGTGCGTATCGCGGGCAACGCGTGCTCGCCGATCGTGCTGGTCAAAGGCGATTTGGACGAGGCCGAGCGTTCGGGTGGCGAGCTTGCCGCTGGCCCGGATGGCGCGGCGTTGCGCAAGGCGCTTGGGGCCATCGGCTACGCGCCCGAGGATTTTTGCGTGCTGGCAAGCGTCGCCGGCGCAGGTGACGGAGCGGTCGCGGTGGGCGAGACTCTGCCGTGCGAGCTGTTCCGTGAGGCGCTTGAGGCTTTGGACCCCGAGGCGGTGCTACTGCTCGACAACAACGCGGCTGACGCCATGCGCGAGACCTACGCCGATATGCTCGTGGCGATCGATGACTTCGACACCGCCATGCTCAAGCCCGGCCTGGTCGCCCATGTGCAGGGGCGCCGCGTGCTGGCGCTCGACGGTTTTGAGGCGGCGCTCACCGACAAGGCCGCTAAGCAGCGCATGTGGGCCTACATCAAGCAGCTGACTCCGGCGGCCGCGCCGCTGTAGCGAGCCCGCGTCGACAAACGACCCCGAGCGGGCGAGCCGTACCCGCGGAACGCAAATCCGTCGCGCCCGCGCCCTTACATCACAGCGCGCAGCTCAAACCGGTCGCCGTTAATGCGGAACTGGCAGTTGCCGTTCATGCGCTCGACGGCAAGCTTAATGCTCTTGGTGCCAAAGCCGTGCCCAGTGTGCTGAGCCACGGGCATGCCGTCGACCATGTGCGGCGCACGGCCAAACGTGTTGGAAACCAGCAATAGAAGCTGACCGTCTTCGTAGCGAAGGTCCAGGTCGACAAACCGCTTGCCTTCGGGGGCGGTGCTCGCCGCGTCGATGGCATTGTCCAGGGCGTTCGATACCACACTGAACAGATCGGCATCGCCCACGTGGACGGTTTCGGGCACGGCGGCTCGCAGGTCGGCGGTGATGCCGTGCGCGTTGATGTCCGCGGAAAGCGACGAGAGCGCAATGTTGACCGTTTCGTTGGCGCAGTAGCGGCGCACAGCGGTGCGGTCGTTGGTCTCGCAAAGCGCGTCGATGCGCTCGAGTGCCTCATCGGTGTGACCCTCTTCGATCAGGGCCGCTAGACCGCGCAGGTAGTGGCGCATGTCGTATCACATTGAGACCAAGTCAAGAAGAATCGCTTCGGTCGAATCGCGTCTTTTGGGTGAGTTCTCAACGTCCGCTGCCGCTGGTTTCCACCGTATGCCGAAAACACCCGGACGATGCCGTGCAGATCGCTTCGCTCTGCTATAGTCTCCCAAATTCACGTTTTCTATTGGGATGGTGGTTAATATGGGCGACATACTCGAATCGTTCCTGCGCGTGGCGATGGTGGTGTTCATCGTCGGTCCGCTCACTGCATGGGTCGCCCGTCGCGGCGCGCGTGAGCGCAGTGAGGCGACGGACAGCCTCGATCGCTTCACGGTGCGCATGCCCGCTGCCATCCGCACGATCATCGCCTGCTGCGCGGTCGCGTTCGAGCTGCTCATGTTGGGTGTTTACGTCTGGCAGGGCGTTTCGCTGGGCGAGTGGGGCCACGAGCTTGTGTGGTTCGGCCACGCCATGGCACTTGCGGGCATGGCCATCTGGGCCCTGCTGAGCATCCCGCGCATCGACGTGGACGGTGAACGAATTCTCTCGCGTAACGCCTTCGGCATCCGCAAGGAGACGACGTTCGGCAACATCACCCATGCAACGCTTCACACGCAGATGATGAGGATCGACCTGTTCGAGGGCGATCGAAAGTTCTGCTCGATAAGCCTCGAGGGGGTGTGCTCGCTCAACCTCCTCGCCCGTCTGGAGGAAGAGGGCATCGAAGTCTCGGACGCCGTCGACGGTCCCATGACCAAGGCGGGCCTGTGTTGGTCTGCCGTCAAGCCGTTGACGATTGTTTTCAACGGCATGGCGCTCGTCTTCTCGCTCGTGATCGCCTTCATGGCTGTTTTCACCGATGCCGGAGCCCGCTTGCTCTTGCTCGTTCCGTTCCTCTTCCTGTTCATAGGGGGACTCCTGCCCCTGCTTATGCTCAGCATGCCCGCCCGTGGTATCTACGATATCGGCAGGCAGGAGCGCGAACTCGGTTTCTCCTTCGCCGAGGAGATGGCAAGTCGAGGTGCCACGGGCACTTCGCTTGTCGACGACGATTGGTTCATCGAGATCAGCAATGCCCGCGTCGTGGCGTTCCGCCGCGATTACCTCAAGAAGGTCACGGCGCACGAGGACAGCGAGAGCGGCGACCGCTGCACGGTGACTACGAAGGGCGGTCGAAAAATCAAGGTGTATGCAGCGGGCAGCACGCTCGAGGACCTGCGCACGTGGTTCAAACAGGGTGCCAAGGCCAGAAGCACGCTCGACCGTGCAGAGGACGCGCTCGAGACGACGTCTGATTGGGTTGTCTGACCTGTATCGTCTTTTCGGACACGCATGCTAGAGGCCCAATCCTTTAGAATGCATTCATCGACGACCGAGAGGACGGTATGCTATGTCCAACCCAGCCGCCAAGTACACCGACGAGTTCAGGCGCGAGACCGCCGACTACATCATCTCGACGGGCAGGCCGATAACGGAATGCTGCGCAGAACTGGGCCTGAATTCCAAGACCGTGAACAAGTGGGTGCAGAACCGCCGGCGCGAGCTTGCCGGCGGGCCCGACCCCAAGGCCGAGGACCGCGAGCTTCGCGAGGCGAAAAGGCGCATACGCGAGCTCGAGATGGAGAACGCCTTCTTGAAAAAAGCCGCGGCCTTCTTCGCCAAAAGCCAGGCGTAGCCGCATGCTACCGGATGATGTTGGCGGAGAAGGCCGAATTCCCGGTGAAAATGATGGCCCGCGTGCTCGGCGTGAGCCGATCGGGCTTCTACTCGTGGCTCTCCAACGGCTGCCCGCGAGAAAACTGGTCGGCCGAGCGCGAGGCGGTCCGGCGC
>URYA01000123.1 GCA_900551975.1 uncultured Collinsella sp.
GAGCGGCTCGAGAGCGTCGCCGATACGCCCGAACAGCAACTCGACGGACTCGAGAGCACCCAGTTCAACGACGCCAACTTCTAACACGCCACCAGCCATTGACGACAACGGCCTCGCATCTCATAAGAGGTGCGAGGCCGTTTTATGTCGCAACGGACCAGTGAGCTACGAACGACGCGGCTCGGGAACCACGAGCCTATCGGGGCTCGCGCCCTCGGCATCCATCAAGCTCACGTAGCGAATCGACGGATCCCCATACATCGCGTAGTAATAATTGCCCGTGCGCGCGCTAAAGCATCCGGTATAGATAGTCTTCTCGAACTTGCCATCGCCCATCCTGGACGCTCCCTCGATCATCACCACGCCCTCGAGTGAACGGAACATGCGGACGACGTTTTCGGTCTCGCTCTCCTTTTGCGGGTAATTGGCATTGAGGTACGCCGCCTTTACAAAACGGCTCGGCGAATAGCAGTCACCCGGAATACCGCGCATGCCGGCACCCGCGCCATAGGGCTTGAGCTCGGCGCCACGCCATGTCGCCGTCTGCGGAAAATCGCTTGTGGCGGTGATATAGGTGCGGAGGTTTTCCATGTGCCACGGGAAGGTGGGCTGGTTGGCAAGGGTGTCGACCGGATCGTCGTATACATGCAGGCCGTCAGCCATCATCTCGACCACGATGCTGCGCTGGCTGTCGCCGATAATCCAATGGAGCAGTGACACGCCCAGTCCCTCTCCGGCAGATTTGGCGACAATCACCGTGTCGCGCAGCGCGGCCTCGACCTCATCGACCGTCGAGAACGTCGCTGCCACCCACAGGGGAAACTCATAGGCCGCGATATTGGTCTTGCCGTCGACAGGGTCATCGGCATACTCGGCATAGCCGGGAAAGTTGAGCCCCGCCACAGCCAGACCCGCATCGTTACCGCAGTCGAAAAACATAGGGTAGTTCTCGTAATCGATGCACATGCCGATTACCGCGTGCGCCGCCGACGCATCGTCGATAAACGAATACG
Source organism: uncultured Collinsella sp. (assembly GCA_900551975.1). Classification (GTDB taxonomy): domain Bacteria; phylum Actinomycetota; class Coriobacteriia; order Coriobacteriales; family Coriobacteriaceae; genus Collinsella. Next base: position 1,014 of record URYA01000123.1, read on the forward strand.
GAATGTGAAACCCGCGCGGCATCACGCGAACCTGTTGGCCGTAGTCAAAGCTCCAGTCGAGGTTGCGGCCTAGATACATGTGGCCAGAATTATCAGTAAATCGAATGCTCGTACACATAGCGCCTCCTAGCTTTACGTTCCTGCTAAGGTTATTGTCACCAAACAAAAAGGCGCTAAACACAAAAGCCCGGACATGACAACAATGTCACGCCCGGGCTATTCAAGCAGGATAAACTCAACCAAGTTGACCCCGCAGGTCGTCTAAGGGGTCAAAGTGCCGCAGATTGCCACGAAAGAGGAGCGAAGCGTACTTAAGGTACGCGAGCGACGATTGAGCGGCAAGGTGCGGTGCTTTGATCCCCTTAGACCAACTTGCCGAGGCAGTGGTCGATCATATGCTGGATCATCTGTGCCTCGAAGCCGACGAAGTCCTGCTTGCGCTCGCGCATCTTGCCGTCGACGATCTGGTCAAAGGCAACCTTGCACTTGATATAGCGCGTGGACTTGGTGACCTCCTCGTGCGTCAGGCAGCTCTCCTCCATCTTGCTGGCGCCCAGACCAAACACCAGACGGGGGTTGTAGAGCACGTGGGGCTCGCCGGCATCGTCCAGGTAGACGCAGACCTTCTTGGTGACGCCAATCTGGTTGGCGGCAAGGCAGCCGGCATCGTCGAGCGACTTGATGGTATCGATCAGGTCCTGTGCCACCGACTCGTCCTCGACGGTCGCGACCTCGCAACGCTGGGACAGAATAGCCTCGTCGTGGCAGAGCTCTTTAATCATACGTTCCTCCATAGGGGTCGTTGTAACTGCTTAAGTATACGGTACCCACACATTTTCATGCGAAAAATACCGTCCGTCTGCTACAAAGCGCCGAACATCAACATGCGAGGAACATCAACCTTTCAAAGGCGATATAGTAGTTGAGTTCGTGTCAATCGGCCTAAACTCGGGGCCGAACAAGGAAAGGGTATGCATGGACGAACTTTTTCACGTCAGTGAGCGCAAGTCCACAATCGGGACCGAACTTCGCGCTGGACTGACAACATTCCTGGCGATGGCCTACATCATCGCCGTCAACCCTGCGGTGCTCTCGGGCGCCGGCATCGATGCGGGAGCGCTCGCCTGCGCCACCTGCCTGGGCGCCGGCATCATGACCATCTGCATGGGCATCTTCGCCAACCGCCCGCTCGCCTGCGCGTCGGGCTTAGGCGTCAACGCGATGATCGCCGGAATCACCACCACCGTCTGCGGCGGTGACTGGCACGTGGCCATGAGCGTCATCTTCCTTGAGGGCGTCGTCATCTTGCTGCTCGTGCTTTGTGGCCTGCGCGAGGCCATCATGGACGCCATCCCGGTTGTCCTGCGTCACGCCATCTCGGTGGGTCTGGGCCTGTTCATCGCCATGATTGGCCTGTGCGATGCCGGCATTATCACCGCTGGCGCCGGTACACTCGTCGGTCTGGGCGACATCACCTCCCCCACCTTCATCGTCGGCATCATCTCCATCCTGGTGACAGTCGCCCTCGCCTGCCGCAACGTCCCCGGCTCGCTGCTCATCGGCATCGTCGTCGCCGTCATCGCCGGTATCCCCCTAGGTGTGACCCATGCTCCGACCGGTATCATCGCCCCGCTCGACTTCTCGAGCATCGGTGGCCCCATCGCCGACGCCGGCGGCGTGCCCGCCATCGTCAAGGTCCTTACCGACCCCACGCTCCTCGTCATCTCGTTCTCGCTGCTCATGAGTGACTTCTTCGACACCATGGGCACCGCGATGGCCGTGGCCAAGCAGGGCGAGTTCCTCACCGACGACGGCAACGTCGAGAATATCAAGGAGATCCTGATCGTCGACTCCGCCGCCGCCGCTGTGGGCGGTTTCATGGGCGTCTCCTCCATCACCACCTTCGTCGAGTCCACTTCCGGCGCCGCCGACGGTGGCCGCACGGGCCTCACCTCCGTCACCACCGGCGTGCTGTTCATTCTCGCCGCGTTCTTCTCCCCCATCGTCACCATCGTTTCCAGCGCCGCCACCTGCGGTGCTCTGGTCTACGTCGGCTACCTCATGATGAGCGAGGCCTCCGAGATCGACTGGTCCGACGTGTCGCAGGGTTTCCCGGCGTTCATGATCGTCGCCGGCGTGCCCTTCACCTACTCCATCTCTGCCGGCATTGGTCTGGGCTTTATCGCCTACGTGGTCGTCGCGCTCGTTAAGGGCGAGGCCTCCAAGATCAAGCCGCTCATGTGGATCGCAGCCCTTGCCTTCCTCGTCTACTTCTTCGTAGCGTAACGGCATAGTCTGCCGAAGCAAAACAACAAGGCGCGGAATCGCATCGAGCGGCTCCGCGCCTTTCTTTTAGCGTCTGCCCCCGTGCCAGCGTGCGACAATTGAGGCTGTCAATATCACAACACCGAGAGAAGCCTGCCTTGGAAGCGCATCATAAGCAGATAACCGTTTATTCAGAGTGTGTGGAAGGCGCGCCCGTCATCTACCTCCCCGTGGTTATGGGCGACGGTAGTGAAGTCTACGAGCGCTGCCGAGAGCTCGACTGCCCGCCATTCACCCTTGTCGCCATTGGAGGGCTCGATTGGAATCGCGAGCTGAGCCCCTGGGAATGTGAGGGAACTATACGAGATGCCGAGCCCTTTGGTGGACAGGCTGCTGGTTTTCTTGACGAGTTGTTGAAGCAGATAATCCCCCAGGCCGAATCATCGCTCCCGCAACCGCCCGCCTGGCGCGGCGTTGCCGGCTACTCGTTGGCGGGTCTTTTTGCACTGTGGACACTTTGGCAAACAGATGTCTTTGAGCGCGCGGCAAGTGCATCGGGGTCGCTGTGGTTCCCCGGCTTTATCGACTACGCGCGCGAGCGCACGATGACAGCCACGCCCGACGCCGCCTATCTGTCGCTCGGTAAAAAGGAAACCAAGACGCCCAACCGCATGATGCGGCACGTACTCGACGATACGCGCGCGATGGAAGAGCTGTTTATCGAGCGTGACATTCCAACAACGCTGGAGCTCAACCCCGGCAACCACTTTGCCCAAACTGACCTGCGCATGGCGCGCGGCATCCACTGGATACTGACGCATTAAAAATGGCGTCCACGCGTACGCACGGACGCCATTTTTTGATTTAGCTGAACACAACTACTACTCGACAGTCTCCTCGAGTTCAGATACGGCGGGCGTCGAGGATTGGGACATGGAAGTCCTTTCATGATGGAAGGGCGATCAGACATATCGGATAACCTGCCCGAACGATACGATTCGAACCATTGTACGTGATACACCATGTCTCGCGCGCGCCGTCACCTGCAAACGGTAACGTTACTTCCAAACGCGCTCAGCAATGCGCTTGACCAGCGCGATCTTTGCCCACTGTTCGTCCTCGGTCAGCTTGTTGCCAATCTCGCAGCTGGCAAAGCCGCACTGGGGCGACAGGTACAGGTTCTCGAGCGGCACATACTTTGCGGCCTCGTGGATACGTTCGACGATAACGTCCTCGTCCTCAAGCTCAGCCGCCTTGGTGGTCACCAGGCCCAGCACGACCTTCTTGCCGGGGGCAACGTACTTGAGCGGCTCAAAACCACCGGCGCGGGGTGTGTCGAACTCCAGATAGAACGCATCGACGTTCTCATGTGCGAACAGGTACGGTGCAATGGGATCGTAACCACCCTCGAAGGCATACGTGGAGTGATAGTTACCGCGGCACACGTGCGTATTGATAACCAGATCGTCGGGCTTGCCCGCGATGGCGGCGTTGTTGAGCGCCACGCCCAGCTCGCTCACTTTTTGCAGGTCAACCGGGCTCATGCCAGTCTTGGACACAAAGTCGGTATCGCAATAGATGCCCCAGGTGCAGTCATCAAATTGGATGTTGCGACAGCCTGCGGCATACAGGTCGGCAATCACGGTGCGGTATGCTGCGGCAATGGCATCGGCGAGCTCTTCGTCGGTCTTGTAGACGGCGCGCAGGCTCTCCTGCTGGCCATCGCAGCGGTCGAGCGTGACTTCGGAGAACGTCTGGATCGGCGCCGGAATGGTTTGCCGCGCGACCAGGCCCTCCCCCTCAAGCGCCTTAACGAACTTAAAATGCTCGACGAACGGATGGTTCTCGCCGCTAATGGGACCGGTTACCACGGCGGTGTCGGCCGTCGTCTCCTCGTCATGGAACATATAACCCGTGCGTGAGGTGCGGCGCTCAATGCCGTTGAGGCCCCACATAAAATCGAGGTGCCAGTAGCTGCGGCGGAACTCGCCATCGGTAATCACCTGCAGGCCGGCAGCCTTCTGCTTGGCCA